>NZ_JBSGEL010000008.1:0-189579 GCF_053602875.1 Kitasatospora sp. NPDC004289
CGAGTGCGGCGTTGACCTGCTGGGGCGTCATCGGGGCGTCGGCGGCCCACAGGACGGCCATCACGTCGGCGACGAGCTCGCCGTGCGGGCGCCTGGCCTCCGGACTGTCGTGCTCCATGTCGCTCCCGTCCTGCTCCCCCGGCCGCCCGGGTGGTCCCGGGCCGATCACTTAGGTGTGCCTTTCCAAACCTTACGGGCACCGGGGGTGGCGGCCCAACAGTCCCCGGTGGGCGGCTCGCCGATCGCAGGAGGGAGTTGGCCCGCGCACGAGGTTTGTGTCTACATTGATGTAGACAACCGTGGACGGCAGCGCCGCCCCCGAGGAGAGGCGCATGCCCATGCCCGACCCTGCCCACTTCCTGGCCGTGAACGTCCTGGACGCGAGCTCACTGCTGGCCGCGTTCGGCGCCCTGGGCATCGCCGTGGTGCTGTTCGCCGAGACCGGCCTGCTGGTCGGCTTCTTCCTCCCCGGCGACTCCCTGCTGTTCACCGCCGGCCTGCTGTCCGTGCCCGGCTCCACCGCCACCGTCCACCTGTCACTGCCGCAGGTCCTGCTCGCGGCCGTGGCCGGCGCCCTGGCCGGCGCGCAGACCGGCTACGTCATCGGCCGCCGCGGCGGGCGGGCACTGCTGGCCCGCTCCCGCAACAAGCGGCTGCACGAAGGCGCGCAGCGCGCCGAGGACCTGCTGAACCGCTACGGCCACGCCAAGGCCGTGGTGCTGGCCCGCTTCATCCCGATCGTGCGCACCGTCCTCAACCCGCTGGCCGGCGCCCTCGGCGTCCCCAGCCGCACGTTCGCGATCTGGCAGACCGCCGGCGGCCTGCTGTGGACGGTCGGACTGGTGCTGGCCGGGTACGCACTCGGCTCATCCGTTCCCAGTGTCGACCGCTACCTCCTGCCGATCGTCGCCGCCGTCGTCGTCGTCTCCCTGGCACCGCTGGCCCTGGAGCTGCTGCGCTCGCGCAAGGCCGCGCAGGCCGCGCAGGCCTCGAAGGCCGGTGCCCGGTGACCGGCACCCTGCTCGCGCTGGACGGCTCGCGGGTCGACGGGGCGCTGTACCTGGACGTCACCGCGCTCGCGCACCGCGCGCCGTACGCGGTCGGCGAGACGGTGGCCGCCTGGTCGGCGTACGGGCTCGTGGTCTTCGCCGTGCTGATGCTCATCGGCTGGTGGCGGGCCCGCCGGGCCGCCGCGCCGGTGATGGCCGTCGCGCTCGCCGCGCCGGTGATCGTGGTGGCGGCCTTCGCGCTGGACACCGCGCTGAAGTCGGTGCTGCGCGAGCCCAGGCCCTGCCAGGTGCTCCCCGCCGGGGCGACCCTCGAAGCGTGCCCGGCGGCCGGGGACTGGTCGCTGCCCAGCAACCACACGGTGATCGCCTTCGCCGCCGCCGCGGTGCTGTGGCGCTGCGACCGCCGGCTCGGCGCCCTCGCGGGCACGGCCGCCGTGGCGATGGGGGCCTCCCGGGTCTTCGTCGGCGTGCACTACCCGCACGACGTCCTGGCCGGAGCCCTGATCGGCACCGCACTCGGCCTGCTGCTGGCCGGTGCCGCCCGCCTCGGCGCACCGCTCGTCACCACGCTGCGCTCCGGCCGCCTGCGCACCCTGGTCGGCGCATGACCGCCCGGGCGGGGCGGCTGCGCCGGTGGGCTCCCGCGCTGCTCGCGCTGACGCTGTTCGCAGCCTTGACCACCGTGCTCGCCGCACGGGGGTTCGCCCCGCTGCCCGGGGAGGCCGGGCTGCACCGGTGGGCGGTCGGTCACCGTCCCGGGTGGTCAGTGCACCTGGCGGTAGCCGTCACCTTCCTCGGCACCAGCGTCCCGCCCTACCTGGCCGCCGCAGCGGCCGGCCTGCTCCTCGCCCGCCACCGGCCGGACACGGCCGACCGCCGGGCCCGACTGGTCACCGCGCTCGCGCCGGTGCTCGTGCTGGCCGGCGGGCAGTTGGTCCGCCACGGCCTGATGTGGCTCTTCGCGCGGCCCCGGCCACCGGTGGCGGACTGGGTCGCGGCCCATCCGAGCGGCTACGCCTACCCCTCCGGGCACGCCTTCACCTCCGCCGTCGCCGCCGGGCTGCTCGCCTGGGCCCTGCTGACCACCGTGCGCGCCGGGCGCGGCGTCCCCCTGGCCGCGGCCGTGGTCGGCACCGCCGCCGGGGTGGGGCTCACCCGCATCCACCTCGGCGTCCACTGGCCCGCCGACGTCCTCGGCGGCTGGCTGCTCGCCGCGTTCTGGCTCGCGCTGCTCCTGCCCTCCCTCCGCCCGGCCGCCTCCATCGCACCCCTGACCCCGGCCGCGGCCCCGGAGGCCGCACCGCCACCCGGCACTAGACTCCGACAGCGGTCTACGGTGATGTAGTCATGCGCAGGAAGCGAGGAGCCCGGTGAACGACGCGACGCGACGCCCGGCCGGCGAGCTGGAAGCCGCCGTCCTGGCCGCCCTGTGGGCCGCCGAGCGCCCGCTCACCCCGACCGAGCTCCAGCACGCCCTCCCCGCCGGACTCGCCCGCACCACCGTCGCCACGATCCTCGCCCGCCTGCACGACAAGGGCACCGTCCACCGCACCCGCCAGGGCCGCGCGTTCACCTACCGCCCCGCCGTCGAGGACCCGGCCGCCCTCTCCGCCCGGCGCATGCACTCCGAACTCGACAAGGGCACCGACCGCACCAGCACCCTGGCCCGCTTCATCTCCCAGCTCAGCCCCGACGACGAGGACCTCGTCCGCGCCCTCCTGAC
Organism: Kitasatospora sp. NPDC004289; assembly: GCF_053602875.1. NCBI lineage: Bacteria > Bacillati > Actinomycetota > Actinomycetes > Kitasatosporales > Streptomycetaceae > Kitasatospora > Kitasatospora sp. NPDC004289. Next base: position 2,734 of record NZ_JBSGEL010000008.1, read on the forward strand.
CGCCTCCTCCGACCCGCAGGAACCGCGATGACCTGGGCGGTCTGGGCTCCGCTGCTCGCCCCGTGGCTCATCACCCCGCTCGCGCGGCGCCTGGCCGCGCTCCTCGCACCGCGCACCGCCGCACTCCTGCTGACCGTCACGGGCGCACTCGCCGCCGCCCTGTCCACCACCGCGCTCGGCCTGCTCGCCCTCAGCGCGCTGCTGCACCTCCCCCTCCTCGCCGCCCTCGGCCACCTCTCCCCGCCCCTGCTCCCGGACGGGCCCGTCACCCTCGCCCTCGGCTGGGCCGCCCTTCCCGCCTGCGCCGCGGCCGGGGCCGCCACCGCGCGAGCCGTCCGCCGTCGCGCGCCCGGCCCGATCCACGCCGAACTCCGCGCGGCCCGCCGGGCCGGCGACCTGGTCGTCCTGCCCTCCGACGAGGCGGACGCCTTCGCCCTCCCCGGCCGCCCCGGCCTCGTGGTCGTCACCTCCGGCATGCTCCGTGCCCTCACCACCGACGAGCAGGCCGTCCTGCTCGCCCACGAACGCGCCCACCTCACCGGCCGCCACCACCTGCTGACCCTCACCGCCGACCTGGCCGCCTGCCTCCATCCGGCCCTGCGCGGGCTCCGCGCACCGCTCACCTTCCAAACCGAGCGGTGGGCCGACGAGACCGCGGCCGCCGCCGTCGGGGACCGCCGCCTGACCGCCAAGGCCATCGGGACGGCCGCACTCGCCACCGTCCCATCCGCCTTCCGTCCCGCAACCGCACTCACTGCCTCCGCAGGGCCGGTCCCCCTGCGCATGCAGGCCCTCCTCCGGCCCCCGGCACCCTCTGCTGGTCTGGCTCGACGTGCCGGCGCCACGCTGCTGGTGAGCCTCCTGGCCACCACAGCCGCAACCGTCCAAGCCACCCACGATCTCCACGAGAACATCGAGACCGCCCAGAGCACCTCGGCCCGGTAGGACAGCAATGCCTTCGGCAGTATCCGCGGGCCTGGCCCTGGCAACCCGCCCCCTTCGCGTCCGGCGATCAGAAGAGCGCCTCCTGACGGGCGGTGACGACGCTCGCCCCTACGATCCGGCCAGGCGACACATCGATCTCTTGCTCGTCACGCATGCGCTTCACCAAGGGGATGACCTGAGTGGGCCGGTAGACGGTCTCCAATAGGGTGTACTCCTTGAGCTGGTCCACGCTCCGGTCGCCAGGTGAGGTGCGTAGGTGCGCGAGCAGAATGCGGCGTAGGGGCCCGGTATCCGGCTCGATGTCCAGTTCAAGCGCTTGCTGATTCGGATCCTTGGGATCGATGTAACGAACGCCGGAGGTCGAATCGACGACCCACATGGCTTCTTTCATCTTCTCGACGCCTTTGGGATGCCGCGTGCCGAAGATGAGGTAGAGCAGGTGGCCGGCCTCGTCGATCATCTCGAACACCAAGGTGTACTGGAATCCTGCGCGCCTCAGGGACTCGCGGTACCGATCCCGCAGGTAGGCAATCTTGGCATTCGACGGCTGCTGGAAGACGCCGTGCCAGTCGGTACCGCCGAAGAAGGCGTCACCAGCAGCACGGTGGCCTTGATTCTTCTCAGCAAACCGAAAGAGGAACGAGGGTTGGAAGGTCACCATCACCTCGCTGCTCCGATGGCTTTCGGCGATCCTCTGGAGCAAGCTGAACGGAACGTCCGGGCCGCCGAAGCCGTCCAGCAGCGCGAACATGGGGCGGCCGAGCGCGCCGGATCCGGCGAGGTTCGTCAACAGGTCCGGGTGACAGGCGCCTTGGGAGATGCGCACATCCAGTTGGCTGCCGGCGGCAGCGGCAGCTCGCGCTGCGGCGATGCGCGCACTCAACTCAGCCGTGCGCCGCGCGTCCTCTTCGACCAGCACCATCGTCACCCGGCCCCGAGTACGGCGGAGCGCGGCAGCCAAGGTCTCGAAGGCCACGACCGGGGATCCCGGCTCGCCACCCTCGTAGATGCCAGGGCCCGCGAACCCCTCGGCATAGGTGAGGGCCTGATGGCGGCTCAGGAGGATCGGCGCCCAAGCCTGAAGGTAGCGCCGAAGTAGCGCGTGCTTGGCTGCCGTGTGCGGATCACGTGGCCAGGTGACGCCCTTGGGTACCGCCATGTCTCTCCCCGATGCCGCGAGCCATCACAAGAAAGGGAAGGATCACATAATCATCACGCGGCGACCAGGGGGCGTGCACGGCTCACTGCATCACGGCGCAGCGAGCTGAGAACGCGCCGGCATCTCGTCCCAGGTCCGCCCTTGAAGGTCGCGACCTCCGGCCTTGGGGTTGCGCCCACCCCACTGCTTGAAGAAGAACGGCACCCCGGCCGCCTCGCACACGTCGCGGATCTCGACCACCCAGTCGGGGTCCATTGGCCGGTGTCCGGGTCCGGACTCCCCACCCGCGATCACCCAGCCGATCCCGTCCAACTCCAGCCCTGGCAGCGGCCCCAGCAACGGCTCCAGCGACAGAAACCGCACCGCCGCCGGAACGGCCCGCAGATCGTCCACCCGACCCAGCTGCCCGGAGTCCTCGACCGACACCCCCATCCACAGGTTCTCGGGCCAGTCGAGCCGCTCCGCCACACGCCGAAGCCGGACCGACCTCTTCGTCAGCACCTGATAAGTGTGTTGAGGGGTATCCGCCATCACCTGGAACACGTCCCGGACGAACGCGAGCGGCACCCGAGCGTGGAAGAGGTCGCTCATGGAGTTCACGAACACCATCCGCGAACTGCGCCAACGCTTCGGAACATCAAGGGCGTCCGGATGCAGGGCCAGTCCGAACCCGGGGCCCGAGGTCCGTGGGTCACCATCCGTCTGGTACTTGCGGGCCCCCATGGCCTTCAGCCGCCTGGACAGGGTCAGGGCGTAGCAGTTGTCACATCCGGCCGACACGCGGTCGCACCCGGTGGTGGGGTTCCAGGTCGCTTCCGTCCACTCGATCGCGCTGCGATCACTCACTGCCGCACCTCGCCCGTCGCCTCGGAGGTCGCGAACACTCTCCGCGGCCGTCGCCGGGCCCCACCATCCTCCGCCGGGCCCACCAGTGTCGAACCAGCAGGCTAGAGCCACCGAGTGACAGCGGCACCGGCCGAGGCCGCGAGCGAATCTGCGCCCATCACTGATCTGACGATCCATCAGATAGGTCAGCAAAAGGTCAGCATCGATCCGAGCAGACCCTGTCACAGACTGCCGCACGTGAGATCCGGCAGCGCCGCACCGGCACCGCTGTAGCCACTCGATGAGAGCCGCCGAGAGTCTGAGACCTCACCCATCAACACTCGCCGGCTGCCTGATGCGCACGCCTGGTCAACTCACCCAGCGAGCCGGATAGCCGCAGGTCAGCGCACGCGTCCGCGCGGCTTCAACGGCACCGGCGGCAGCTCCGGAGCCGCTAGGCGAGCCCCGTCGTAGCCGTGCACCGCACCGAAGAGCGACCCTTCCATCCACTCCGTCCGTGCTTGTACGATCTCCTCACCGGATCGGGCGATGAAGTTCCACCACATCACCAGGTGCTCCTCGAAGGGGAGGCCGCCCAGCAGCAGGACGGAGGCGTCGGTGCGGGCCAGCAGCGGGAGTTCGCGGCGGCCGGTGCCGAGGTAGAGGATCGAGCCGGGCTCGACCCGGACGCCGTCCACGTCGACGGAGCCGGACATCGAGAGGACGGCGTACTCGAACTCCGGCTCCAGCGGCACCCCGTGGGCGGAGCCCTCACGGAGCGTCAGGTCGGCGCCGACCAGCGGGGTGTAGGTGGTGCCCGGGGAGGTGGCGCCGTCGAGGGTGCCGAGGATGACGGTGGCGTCCAGGCCGGATGCGGTGACGGTGGGGAGCACGGGGTGGTGCTCGAAGGTGGGGGCGGTGTGCCGGTGGGCGTCCGGGAGGGCGACCCAGAGCTGGGCGCCGTGCAGGAGGCGGGCGTGCTCGCGGGGGGACTCCTCGGAGTGGGTGATGCCGCGGCCGGAGGTCATCAGGCCGAGCTCGCGGGAGCGGACGGGCTGCAGGCTGCCGAGGCTGTCGCGGTGCAGGATGGAGCCCTCGTGCAGCCAGCTGACGGTCTGCAGGCCGGCGTGCGGGTGGGGCGGGACCTGCATGCCGGGCTCGTCGGTGATGTCGTCCGGGCCGTAGTGGTCGACGAAGCACCAGGCGCCGACCATCCGCCGACCGAGGTTGGGCAGCAGGCGGCGGACCTCGGTGGACTCGCCCAGCTGGACCAGCCGGCCCGTCAGCAGCTGCTTGATCGGGCCGGAGTCGGCCTCGCCTCCGCAGGGGGTCGGGGTGGGCTTCAGGTCGAGGTTGCTCATCGCGGGCGGGCTCCATCCGAGGGCGACGGGACGGGACGGGTCGCATCCGATCATCCGTCAGTTCGGGCCCGCAGCAAACCGAAGGGCGGGGATCGCTCCCCGCCCTGTCAGGTCGCGCGGTCGCGCGAGGCACCGCGGTTCAGTGCGCGCAGGCCCAGGCCGCACCCGCGGTGGCCGCCTCCGCCTGGGCCCGCAGCGAGCGGACCGCCTCGGCCGGGTCGGCCGCCCCGTACACCGCCGAGCCGGCCACGAAGACGTCCGCCCCGGCCTCGGCGCAGCGCTCGATGGTGGAGGCCGCGACGCCGCCGTCCACCTGGAGCCAGAGGTCGAGGCCGTGCTTGGAGATCAGCTCCCGGGTGCGGCGGATCTTCGGCAGCATGATGTCGAGGAAGGCCTGCCCGCCGAAGCCGGGCTCCACGGTCATGATCAGGACCATGTCCAGCTCGGGCAGCAGGTCCTCGTACTGCTCGATCGGGGTGGCCGGCTTGAGGGCCATCGAGGCGCGGGCGCCCTTGGCGCGGATCTCGCGGGCCAGCCGGACGGGCGCGGCGGCGGCCTCGGCGTGGAAGGTCACCGAGCCGGCGCCGGCCTCCACGTACTGCGGGGCCCAGCGGTCGGGCTGCTCGATCATCAGGTGGCAGTCGAGCGGGATGTCGGTGGCCCGGGCCAGCGACTCCACGATCGGGACGCCCAGCGTGAGGTTGGGGACGAAGTGGTTGTCCATCACGTCCACGTGCAGCCAGTCCGCGCCTCGGACGGCCTCCGCCTCCTCGGCCAGGCGGGCGAAGTCCGAGGACAGGATGCTGGGACTGATCTGGGCACGGTTGATCTGGGCCATATGAGGGAACCTTCAGACTCGGTGCGGGGCGGCCGGAGCAGCCGCCCGGCTCCATCATCTCCCCTGCCCGAGGCGGGCGGTGAGAGCCCGGGGGGCCGGGTGACCCGCGTCACAGCCGCGCCCCGGGTCGTGGCACCACCCGAGACTCCGCCCAGGGGAAGCAGCCTCCGGGAGCGGCGCCCGGGCCGTGGCACCGGCGGGGCGTCAGCCCGGCCGCACCGGCCCGCCGTCCGACCCGAAAGGTCTCCGATGGCCCAGCCGGTCCACCCCGCCCGTGCACTGTGGTGGCTCTTCGAGCCCGTGCACGCACTCACCTACTTCACCCCCGAGGGCCGAGCTGCTACCGAGGCCGCCGGGCTGCGCGGCAGTTGGCGCGGGTACTTCGCCGGGCGGGCCGCACCGCTGGGGGCGGTGGACGCGCCGCCGGTGGTGGCGGCCTTCTTCAACTTCGCGCCGCAGATGGTGGAGCGGGCCCTGCCGGACGTCTGGTCCCGGGCCACCCCCGAGGCCGCGTTGGCGGCCCGGCTGGACGGGGCGGTCGCCGCGCTGGAGCGCGTCCTGGCCGAGGTGAAGCCGGATCTGATCGACCGTTCGGTGGAGCTGCTGGAGCGCGGGGTGGCCGGGCTGGACTGTTCCGGCCGGGTGCTGGCCGCCGCCAACGCCGCCCTGCCGACGCCCGAGGGGCGGCTGGCCCGGCTCTGGCACGCCACCACCGTGCTGCGCGAGCACCGCGGCGACGGGCACATGGCCGCCCTGGTCTGCGAGGGCCTGGACGGCTGCGAGGCGCTGGTGCTGCGCTGTGCGCTGGACACCCGGCGCGAGCAGCTCCAGCCGTTCCGGGGCTGGACGGACGAGGAGTGGGACGCCGCGGCCGCCCGCCTGGTCGACCGCGGCTGGCTCAACCCGGACGGCACCGTCTCGCCCGACGGCCGCCACCGCCACCAGGCCCTGGAGGCCGCCACCGACCTGGCCGCCTCGCGGGTCTGGTCCGCCGCGTTCCACCGCGCCGAGCTGGACCAGCTGGCCGACGCCCTCACGCCGATCGCGACCGCGTGTCGGGCCGAACTCCCCACTCTCAACCCGATCGGACTGCCCGTCAGCAGCTGACCCGCCGATCCTCCTCGTCAGCCCGGGCAGGGCAGGAAGCCACCGCCGAACAGGGTGGCGAAGCCCACGGCCGTGCCGGCGAGGAGGACCAGGAACCGTCGGCCGAGGACGCGCTGCGAAGAGGTCATGCCCCGATCCTGTCCGGCCGCTGACCACCCGTCATCGGGGCCCGTCCCCCATCCACCCCTGAACCGGCCCCCTACGGAGCGGCCGACGGCAACGGCGGGCGGCAGGGGCAAGCGTGAGGGGCGACGGGAGGGGCGGACGGCAGCGGCCGGGGCCTCAGGGAGCCACCGCCAGGGCCCGCACCGTGGCGACGGTGTCCGCCTCCTCCGGCCGCTTGTCCTCCCGGTAGCGCAGGACCCGGGCGAAGCGCAGCGCCAGCCCCGCCGGGTAGCGCGGGCTGCGCTGGAGCCCGTCGAAGGCGATCTCCACCACCAACTCGGGCCGGACGTACACCGTGTACGCGTCCCGGTGGGTCTCCCGGGCCAGCAGCTGCTCCGTCTGCCAGGTGAGCAGCTGGTCGGTCAGGCCCTTGAAGGTCTTGCCGAGCATCACCCAGGGCTCCAGGCCCGGTTCGCCGGTGCGCTCGGGGTTGCGGGCGGCCAGGTGCAGGTTGCTCAGCCACCCCTGCCGCCGTCCGCTGCCCCACTCGGCGGCGGTGACCACCAGGTCCAGGGTGTGCCGCGGCTTGACCTTGATCCAGCCCGCCCCGCGCCGACCCGCCGCGTACGGCGCCGTCAGCTCCTTCACCACCACGCCCTCGTGACCGTGCGCCAGCGCTGCCGCGAAGAACCCCTCCGCCTCCTCCGCCGTCGCCGTGACCAGCCGGGGCACCCGCAGCTCCTCGGGGACGAGCTCCGCGAGCGCGGCCCAGCGCTCGGCGGCCGGGCGGTCGAGCAGGTCGGCGCCGTCGCGGTGCAGCAGGTCGAAGAAGAAGACGCTCAGCGGCGTCTCGGCGCGCAGCGCGGCCGGGTCCTGCCGCGAGGCGGTCCGGGCGGCGGTCTCCTGGAACGGGCGGGGGCGGCCGCCGGGCCCGAGCGCGATGGCCTCGCCGTCCAGGACGGCGCTCCGCACGTCCAGCGAGAGCGCCGCCTCGACCACCTCCGGCACCCGTGCGGTGATCTCGTCCAGGCTGCGGGTGAAGACCGAGACCCGTCCGCCGTCCCGGTGCACCTGCACCCGGATCCCGTCCAGCTTCCACTCCACGCCGACGGCGCGGCCCTCCCCGGCCTTCTCCAGCGCCCCCGCCACGTCCGGCGCGGAGGCCGCCAGCATCGGCCGCACCGGCCGCCCCACCTCCAGCCCGAACTCCCGCAGCGCCGCCACGCCGCCCGTCAGCGCCGCCTCCGCCACCACCCGTGCCGAACCGCGCAGCATCAGCGCCCGCCGTACCGCCACCGCCGGGACCCCGGCCGCCTTCGCCACCGCGTCGCCCATCAGCGCGTCCAGCGCGCCCTGTCTCAACTCCCCCACCAGGACCGCCCGCAGGAACTCCTGCTCCACCTCCGTGGCCCGCCCGAACAGCTCCGCCAGCAGCCGCGACCGCTCGGCCCGCGAGCCCGCGCCGTGCACCTCCCCGAGCCGCACCAGCAGCCCCTCCGCCTCCGCCACCCCGAGGCTCGCCGCCGCGGCCGGCTCCGGCAGCTCCCGCACCGCGGCCCATCCGACCCCGGCCCGCCGCGCCTCTCCGGCGAGCAGCGCCACCGCCGCCGGGATCTCGGCGGGCCCCAACTCCCGCAGGCAGTCGGCGATCAGCGCCACCTTGCCGTTCCGGGCCGGTTCGGCCGCCACCGCCCGCGAGGTCGACGCCAACCGCTCCAGCAGCACCGCTGTCCCTCCTCCTGCCGCCCCGTCAGCCCCATCATCGGCCGCCCGCCGCCCCGCCGCACCCGCTCGGCCGGCGCGCCGCCCCGCGACCCACCCGGCGAAGTACCCGCGTCGACCGAACGGAGTACGTCCTGCTCCGCCTCCCTGCGCGCCGCCAACTCCCCCACCCGGCAATCCTGTTCACACCCATCACCGCAGCCCGGCCCGGCCGCCCGGCGGCCCTCCCCGTGCCAGGCTGCCCGTCACGAGCGCCCTCCCCCGGCGCTCCTGGTACCGGAGGAGGACGAGGAGTGCGGACCGTGGTGGAACGGACCGGTTACAGCAGCCCGACGGCCCGGGTCGGCTCCGTCCTGGCCGGGAACCGGGTGACGACCTTCGAGCTGTTCTTCGACCTGGTCTACGTCTTCGTGCTGACCAAGGTCACCAGCGCGATGGCGCACGAGCACGACGCCGTCAGCGTGCTGCGCGGCCTGCTGCTGCTCGCGCTGGTCTGGTTCTCCTGGTCGGCGTACGCCTGGCTGGGCAACCAGGCCCGGGCGGACCCGGGCGTGGTGCGGGCGGGCATGTCGCTGGCGATGGCCGGGATGTTCGTGGTGGCGCTGGCCGTGCCGGAGGCCTGGCACGACGCGCCCGACGGACTGTCAGGGCCGGTGGTGCTGGCGGCGGCCTACCTCTCGGTGCGCTGCGTCCACCTGGTGCTCTACAGCGTGCTGGCCCGCGGCGACCAGGACCTGCTCCGTCAGGTGGCGATCTCCTGGGGCCCGGTGCTGGCCGGCGCCGGGCTGCTGGTGACCGGGGCGCTGATCGGCGGCGAGGTGCAGACCGTCTTCGTGGCGGTGGCCATCCTGGTCGACTGGGGCGGCGTGTACGTGACCTCCCGGCGCGGCAACTGGCGCATCCACGACGCGGGTTGGTTCGCCGAGCGGCACGAGCTCTTCATGATCATCGCGATCGGCGAGTCCCTGCTGGCGATGGGCGCGGGCGCCGCCGAGCAGTCCGTCACCGGCCCGCTGCTGGTCGCCGCCGTGCTCGGCGTCGCGGTCGCCCTCGGCCTGTGGTGGCTCTACTTCGACGTGGCCGCCCTGCACGGCGAGCACCGGCTGCGCGGCGCGGAGGACTCCGAGCGGCTCGGCCTGGCCATCCGGGCGTACGGCTACGCGCACTTCCCGATCGTGGCCGGCGTGGTGCTCACCGCCCTCGGCGTGGAGGGCGTGGTCGCCCACGCCGCCGACGGCGAGGCGCTCGGCGGCTTCTACGCCGCCGCGCTGTGCGGCGGGCCCGCGCTCTACCTCACCGGCCTGGTCCTGTTCGGGCGCATCCTGCACCGCTCCTGGAGCCCCGTCCGCCTCGGTGCCCTCGTCCCCCTCCTCGGCTGGGCCCCGGCCGCCGCCGCCCTCCCCCCGGTCGCCGGCCTGGCCGGGGTGGCGATCCTGCTGGCCGCCGTCGCCTCCGCCGAGACCCGCCACTACGCCGAGCTCCGCCGCAACCTCCGCCCGATCTGACCCGTCGTCGCCCCCGAACCGCTCGCCCCGGGCCACCCCCAGCCGGCCCCGGGGCGAGCACCCACGGCCTCACGCCCTCACGCCCCCGCGGCCCCCAGGGCCACCACCCGGTACAGCGGATCCGACCGCGGCACGTCCTGCCCCGGCAGGTCCGCCAACCGCCTCCGCGCCTCCGCCGCCTCTCCCGCCGGGGCGTCCGCCGCCCACGGGAGGTGCCCGGACGCCATCTCCGCCAGCCAGCGCCGCGGGCTGCGCCCCTGCCCCACCCCGGGGAACACCGTCTCGCCGACCACCCCCAACCCCCGCTCCGCCGCCCAGCCCCGCACCCGCCCGAACCCGTCCGAGGCCCGCGGCGCGTGCCGGCGCCGCAACTCCGCCGTGACCCGGGCGACGTCACCGTCCTCGACGAAGTACCCGCCGTTCTTGTCCACGGTGGTGACCACCACCCCGCCCGGCCGCACCACCCGGACCGCCTCCGCGAACACCGCCTCCGCCACCACCTCCGGCAGCAGGTGCAGCAGCCAGACCATCACCACGGCGTCCACGCTGCCGCCCGCCAGCGGCAGGCGCGTCGCGTCCGCGCACACCACCCCGCCCGGCACCCGCCCCGCCGCCACCCCGAGCATCCCGGCCGAGAGGTCCGCCCCCACCACCCGCCGCCCGGGCCGCAGCAGACGCTCCGTCACGATGCCGGTGCCGCAGGCCAGGTCCAGCACCGTACCGGGACCGGGCGGCAGCAGCCGCTCCAGCGCCGCCGCCGCGGCCGCCGCCCTCGGCTCCCCGCCCCGGGTCTCGTCGTACCCGCGCGCCTCGTCGTCGTAGTCGAGCACCTGCCGCCCCTCCCGTGACCGTCCGCCTGTCCTCACGCCGTCCCGGGCCGCCCGGTACCGACTCCGGACGCCTACGGGTGACGCCGATGGTCCCTACCCCGCCTCCGGCGGGCCGAGCACGATGCCGCGCCCCGCGTAGAAGCGCGGCAGCGCGTCCCAGGGCACCCGGGCGAAGCTCTGCGAACCGTCCGGGTAGCCCGAGGGGTTGTGGATCAGCAGCTCCTGGTCCGAGGCGCCGACCGCGAGGACCAGGTGGCCGCCTTGGCGCGGCGGGTCCGGGTCCAGGGTGCGGATGGAGGGGTGGACCGAGAGCATCACCAGCCGGCCCGCCGCCAGCTCCTCGCGGATCTCCGCCTCGGAGAGCGGGGAGCGGGCCTCGGCGTACAGGCCCCAGCGGGTGCGCACGTACGCGGCGAACGGCGCGTGGATCAGCCCGTCCAGCCGCCCGTCGGGGTGCCGCACGTACGCCCCGGCGGCCAGGCACTCCTCGGCCAGCCGGACGGCGGGCGGGCTGACGCCCCACCAGTAGTCCAGCGCCATCCGCAGGCAGGCGACCCCGCACAGGCGCCACGACCAGTACTCGTACTCCTCCTCGTCGGCCGCCCCCGACCGCGCCCACAGCGGGTCGTCCACCGCGAGCGCCGTCCCGGCCAGGATCCCGGGCACCAGCTCGGGCGACTCCCACTGCGCGTGGTACGGGACCTGATGAGTGATCGGCTTCATCTGATAATCCTCACCCATCCACCGGGGCACTGCCGACCATGAACGGCACTCTTGGTCACACCGGGTGCCGCACTTCCGTCCCGCCGCCGACGGCCCGCGCGCCCTCTGTCCACGAACCGGACCCGCGCCTACCGTGTCCCCATGACCGCCCCCAGCCGTCGCACTGTCCTCACCCTCGGGCTCGGGGCCGCCCTCGCCCCGAGCAGCACGCCCGCCCGCGCGGCCTCGACCGGCCCCGACTGGGACGGCCTCGCCACCGCGCTCCACGGCGACCTGCTCCGCCCCGGTGACCCGCGCTACGACTCCGCCCGCCTCCCCCGCAACCTCCGCTTCGCCGACCGGGCCCGACCCGAGGCCGTCGCCCGCTGCGCGGGCACCGCCGACGTCGCCGAGTGCCTGCGCTTCTCCCGCCGCCACGGCCTGCGCTTCGCGGTGCGCAGCGGCGGCCACTGCTACGGCGGCTGGTCCAGCGACGCACCCCTGGTGCTCGACCTCGCCGGCCTGGACTCCGTCCGGGTGACGGAGGGTCAGACCGGGCTGGAGGCCGAGATCGGCCCCGGCACGCCGCTGATCACCGTCTACACCGCGCTCGCCCGGCACGGCGTCACCGTCCCCGCCGGGAGCTGCCCCACCGTCGGCCTGGCCGGCCTGGCCCTCGGCGGCGGACACGGCGTCACCAGCCGCGCGTACGGGCTGACCTGCGACAGCCTGCTGGAGGCCGAGGTGGTGCTGGCCGACGGCCGCACCCTCCGCTGCTCCCCGGACCGCGAGCCCGAACTCTTCTGGGCCCTGCGCGGCGGCGGGAACGGCAACTTCGGCGTGGTCACCTCCCTCCGGCTGCGCACCCACCCGGCCCCGGACTGCACCTTCTTCCAGTACTCCTGGGACTGGCCGGACGCCGGCCGCGCCCTCGACGAGTGGCAGCGCTGGGCCTTCGCCGCACCGGACCGGCTCTGGTCGAACTTCCACGTCTGGACCCGCCCTGACGGCCCGTCGGTCGACGCCGGCGGCATCCTCCTCGGCCCGGCCGACGACCTCCGCCGCCTCACCGCCCCGCTGCTCGCCCGCACCGGCCGCACCACCTCCGAACAGGTCGTCACCCGCCCCTACCTCGACACCGTCCTGGCCTACGCGGGCTGCCGCTCCGAGCAGGACTGCCTCCGCCAGGACAGCCAGGCCTTCGCCGCCGCCTCCCACTTCTTCGACGACTACCTCACCGACCCCGCCCTCACCGACCTGCGCCGCTTCGCCGAACGCCGCGACTCCGTCGAGGCCTCCGTCACCTTCACCGCCCTCGGCGGAGCCGTGAACCGCGTCCCCGCCGACGCCACCGCCTTCCGCCACCGCTCCTCGCGGCTCCTCGCCCAACTGATCACCGAATGGCCCCCCGACACCGACCCCACCCCCCGCCTGCGCTGGGTCACCGACGCCCGCACCACCCTCGCCCCGTACGCCAACGGCCACGCCTACCAGAACTACCGCGACCCCACCCTCCCCACCTGGCGCACCGCCTACTACGGCGAACACCTCCCCCGCCTCGAAGCCGTCAAGGCCGCCTACGACCCCGACCGCGCCTTCGACTTCCCGCAGGGCGTCTAGAACCACCGACGGACTGCCGAAGCGTTCCGTCCCGTCCGCGCACGGAGGACCGGGTCGGGACCCCGGCCCCTGGAGCCCGGGCGGGCGGGACCGGAAGAGTGAAACCCCGGCCGGGCCGCATGAGCGGTGGCGGCCTCCGGGCAGGAGGCCCGCATGACCGCACCCGAACCGGCCGCCCCCGCCACCGCCGCCGGCCCGCCCGCGGCGGCGGCGTCGGAGCGCCCCTCCGGCACCGGACGGCCTGCCGCCCGGTCCAGCCTGCTGCCCGCCTACGCGGTCTTCGCCGTCACCCTGCTCGGCGCCCTGGTCTGGGTGCTGGTGGTGCTGGGCAGCTCCAGCGAGGAGCTGGTGGACTTCGCCTCCGGCTACGGCGGGGTCCAGGTGGTCACCGGGACGGGGATGGCGCTGGCCGGGGTGCTGTTCGCCACCCAGCACCCGGCGATCGGCCTGGGCCGGCTGCTGCTGGCCGGCGGCGCGGGCGCGGTGCTGGCCGAGGCGCTGCCCGCCGCGACCGCCGAACTCACGCCCGGGACGACCCTGTTCACCCTCGCCTGCGCGCTGGCGCTGGCGGGCAAGAGCCTCTTCCTGCTCGGCCTGTTCGCCCTCCCGCTCTTCCTCCCCGGCGGCCGCCTGCCCCGCCGCTGGGGGCCGCCGTACCTGGTGCTGCTGGCCCTGCTGGCGGGCGTGCAGACCACGGTCGGCACCGGTGCCTTCGACCCCTGGTACGGGCAGCCGCTGCCGCTCGACCCCGAGCTGCTCTCCCGCCCGTACGAGTGGACCCTCGACTGGCCGTACGCCGAGTGGCTGGGCGACACCGTGGTCGGGGTGAACCTGCTGGTGATGACGGTCCGTTGGATCCGCTCGCGCGGGGCGGCGGGCCCGCGCGCCCGGGTCTCGGGGGTGGCGATCCTGCTGCCGTACCTGCTCTGGATCGTGGTCGAGCTGCTCGCCTCGCTGCTGGGCCTGAGCTCCTCCACCACCGAGGCGCTCTGGTACCTGACCGCCGCCTCCTGGCCCGCCGCCACCGTGCTGGCCTGCGTCCGGGACCGCTCGCTCCACCTGGACCGGCCCGCCCTGCGCGCCCTCACCGGGCTGCTCACCGCCACCGTGCTGATCACCGGCTACGGCGCGGCCGCGCTGCTCTCCTACCGCCTGCTCCCGGCCGGCTCCCCCTCCACCGGGCTGCTGCTCGCCCCGGTCGCCCTGCTGATCGGGATGCTGCTGCGCCCCACCGTGCACTGGGCCACCCGGATGGTGAACCGCTACTACTACGGCGAACGGGCCGAGCCCTACCAGGTGGTGCGGCGGCTGACCGACCGGCTGGGCCGGGCCGTCTCCCCGGCCGAACTGCCCCGGCTGGTCTGCGCCACCGTGGTGGAGACCCTCCGCCTGCCCGGCGCCCGGGTGGTGGTGCGCACCAGGGACGGCGAACTGGAGCTGGCCCTGCTCGGCTCGGTCGACCCGCTGCACGCGGCCGAGTTCCCGATGACCTATCAGAACGAGGTGATCGGGCGGCTTCTGGTGCCGCCCCGTCCGGGCGAGCCCGCCGTCGACCGGCAGGACGCGGACATCCTCGCCACCCTCGCCGCCCACGCCGCACCGGCGGTCGCCTCGCTCCGCCTGTACGAGGAGCTCCAGGCCAGCCGGGAGCGGATCGTGCTGGCCCGCGAGGAGGCCCGGCGCCGCTTGCGCCACGACCTGCACGACGGGCTGGGCCCGATGCTCTCCGGCCTGCGGCTGCGGGTCGACGCGATCCGGGCGCTCGACGGCCCGGGCGGTCCCGGCGACCGGCCGCTGGCCGAGGTCTCGGCCGGCATCGGCCAGGCCATCGTCGAACTGCGGCACATCACCGACGGCCTGGCCCCCGCCGCCCTCGACAAGTACGGGCTGGGCAACGCCGTCGCCACCCTGGTCGGCCGGCTGGCCGGGGCAGGCCCGGAGATCACCGCCGTGCTGACGCCCGATCCGCTGCCGCCGCTGCCGGCCGCCGTCGAGGTGGCGGCCTACCGGATCTGTGCCGAATCGCTCAACAACGCCGTCCGGCACGCCCGGGCCACCCGGATCAGGCTGGCCCTCACCGTGCGGGACGGCCACCTGGAGACCGAAGTGGCCGACGACGGCCGTGGTTTCACCCCACCGGCCGAGGGCGGCGGCATCGGCCTGCGCTCGATGGCGGACCGCGCCGAGGAACTGGGCGGCCGCTTCTCGCTGGCCCCGGCCGCGACGGGCGGCACGGTGGCCACGGCCGTCCTGCCACTGCCCGTCACCACCTGAACGGCGCACGGCACGTGGGACCTCGTCGGGACCGCTGCCTCATGCGACGGCACCCGCCCGACCGTAGCGTTTGTGGGGCGCCGGCTGATCGACCGGCGCCCGGAGGAAGGACCCGATCATGAATACCGACCCGACCCCGCAGGACGCCGCTCCGCAGGCCACCGCCGGCGAGCAGGACGCGCAGCGCAAGCCGGGCGGCCCGGCCGACATCCAGAACGGGTGCAAGCTCGCGGGCCAGCCGCACGGCCGGAACGTCTCCTGCGTACCCAACCCCGGCCACTGCCCCCGGCAGTGACCGCACCGCCCCACTGACCAACCGTCACCCGGCCGGGCCCCGAGGCAGCACGCCCCGGGGCCCGGCCCCCTGCCGCGGGACTACCAGGCGTAGGCCTCCGGGGCGGGCTTGAAGCCCGGGAAGATCTCGTCCAGCCGGTCCAGCGACTTCTGGTCCAGCGTCAGGTCCAGCGCCCGGACCGCCGCGTGCAGCTGGTCCAGGGTGCGCGGGCCGACGATCGGCGCGGTGACCGCCGGGCGGCTGAGCAGCCAGGCCAGCGCGATGTCGCCCGGCTCCTCGCCCAGCTCGGCCGCGAAGTCCTCGTACGCCTCCAGCTGCTCGCGCCGCTTGGCCACCTCGTCCGCCACCCAGCCGTCGGCGAGGCGCCGCACGCCCTCGCGCTCCTTGCGCAGCACCCCGCCGAGGATGCCGCTGAACAGCGGCGACCACGGGATCAGGCCGATGCCGTAGTGCTCGGCGGCCGGGGCCACCTCCAGCTCCACGGTGCGCACCGCCAGGTTGTAGATGGACTGCTCGCTGACCAGACCGAGGAAGTGCCGCGCCTTGGCGGCCTCCTGGGCCTGCGCCAGGTGCCAGCCGCCGAAGTTGCTGGAGCCCACGTAGAGGATCTTGCCCTGGGCGACCAGCACCTCCATCGCCTGCCAGATCTCCTCCCACGGCGTGGCCCGGTCCACGTGGTGCATCTGGTACAGGTCGATGTGGTCGGTGCCGAGGCGGCGCAGGCTGTCCTCCACCGCGCGCCGCACGTGCAGCGCGGAGAGCCGGCCCTCGTTCGGCCAGTCACCGGTCTGGCCGTAGAGCTTGGTGGCCAGCACGGTCTTCTCCCGGCGGCCGCCGCCCTGCGCGAACCAGCTGCCGAGGATCTCCTCGGTGCGGCCGCGGTGGCCGGGGCCGCCGTAGACGTTGGCGGTGTCGAAGAAGTTGATGCCCACCTCGTGGGCGGTGTCCATGATCGTGTGCGAGTCCGGCTCCGTGGTGTGCGGGCCGAAGTTCATCGTGCCGAGGCAGAGGCGGGACACGGACAGGCCGGTGCGGCCGAGCTGGGTGTACTCCATACCGGCCACCCTCCCGCCCGGCCGCCGCCGCTGTCCAGCCCCTCCCGGCCGTCCCCGACGAACCGTCAACTCCGTGACACGATCGGGTGATCAGACCGTCCGGCGGAACAGCGCCAGGTACATCGCGTCCGTCCCGTGCAGGTGCGGCCAGAGCTGGACGTCCGGGCCCTCGCCCAGGCCCGGCATCTCCGGCAGCAGCGGGCGGGCGTCGATCCACTCCACGCCCAGGCCCTCGCGCAGCACGTCGTCCACCACCGCGCGGGTCTCCGCCAGGTGCGGCGAACAGGTCGCGTAGCCGACCACGCCGCCCGGCCGGGTGGCCTTGATCGCCCCGCGCAGCAGGTCCCGCTGGAGCGGCCCGAAGCCCGCGATGTCCTCCGGGCGGCGGCGCCAGCGCGCCTCCGGACGGCGGCGCAGCGCGCCCAGGCCCGAGCAGGGGACGTCCACCAGCACCCGGTCGAAGGTGCCCTCGGCCCAGGCCGGCCTGGTGCCGTCGGCGGTGATCACGGTGTACGGGCCCGGATTCCCGGCCAGCGCGCGGGCCACCAGGCGGGCCCGGTGCGGCTGCTTCTCCGAGGCCACCAGCGCGGCGCCGCGCTCGGAGGCCAACGCCGCCAGCAGCGCGGCCTTGCCGCCCGGCCCGGCGCAGCCGTCCAGCCAGAGCGCGTCCCGGCCCTCCACCGGCGCGGCCGCCAGCGCGAGCGCCACCAGCTGGCTGCCCTCGTCCTGCACGCCCGCGCGGCCCTCGCGGACCGCCTCGATCCCGCCCGGCTCGCCGCCCTCGGCGAGGCGCACCGCGAACGGC
The DNA here is from genome assembly GCF_053602875.1 of Kitasatospora sp. NPDC004289. NCBI lineage: Bacteria > Bacillati > Actinomycetota > Actinomycetes > Kitasatosporales > Streptomycetaceae > Kitasatospora > Kitasatospora sp. NPDC004289. The sequence goes on from NZ_JBSGEL010000008.1 coordinate 19,882, forward strand.
GACCACCGGCCGGCCTCCGACTCCGGCCTGGCCTCCCGCAGTTCGGCCGCCGTGGACCGCCCGGGGCGGGCCACCAGGGTCACCGCGGGGCGGACGTTGTCCGCCGCCAGCAGCTCCTCCACCGCGGCCCGGCCGCTCGCCTGCGGCTGCCAGCGGCCCAGCGAGTCCCAGAGCGCCGAGACCACCCAGCGCGGGTGCGAGTGCACCACGGCGAGGTGCTCCTCGGCGTCCTCCTCGTACGGCGGCGCGATCTGCCCGACCCAGGTCTCCAGGTCCTGCGCGCTGATCCGCCGCAGCACCGCGTTGACGAACTTCGCCCGCCCGTCCCCGAGCACCACCCGGGCCAGCTCCACGGTCGCCGACACGGCGGCGTGGCTCGGGATACGGGTCGTCAGCAGCTGGTGCGCGCCCAGCGACAGCACGTCCAGCACCGGCGGGTCCACCTCGCGCAGCGGCCGGTCGATGCACGCCGAGATCACCGCGTCGTACGTCCCCTGCATCCGCAGCGTCCCGTACACCAGCTCGGTCGCCAGCGCCGCGTCGCGCCGGTCCATCCCCTTCTGCTCCGCCTCCCGCAGCAGCGAGGGCAGGATCAGGTTCGCGTACGCGTCCCGCTCGTCCACCGCCCGCAACGCCTTGAACGCCACGATCCGGGCCGGGTCCTTCTTCGGACGACGGTGCGGCCGCGGGGGACGCTTGGCGCTGGGGCTGGCGGGGGTGCTCACGTGCGGGGCCTCTCGAAAGGTGCTGCGGATCTCAGAACGGCCAGTCTACGTGGAGCGCCCGCGCCGCCCCGCGACGCGCCACATCACGTACCCGGCCCGCGCCGCACCGAGCCCGCACGCCAGCGCCAGCAGCCCGAGCAGCACCGACCCCTGCAGCACCCCGACGAAGGCGCGCAGCCCCAGGAAGGCGAACAGCCCGAAGTTCGCCCCGAGCAGTAGCCAACCCGAGTCGGTCCCGGGCCTGTTGAACCGCTGCCAGGCGGTCCGCCGCGGTGCCCCCGGCGGCGGACCGGCCCACCGGGCGAGCACCGTGCGGCGACCGTTCGACGTCATGACGGCTCCTCGGCTCCGCAGTGCCCGGGCCCTCAGAGGCCGAGGCGCTCGCCGGGCTCCAGGCGGACGCCGCGGGCCCAGTCGGCACCGCGCATCGGCTTCTTGCCCTGGGGCTGGACCTCGCCGAGCTCGACGTCGTGGGAGCCGGTGCCGACCCGGACGGAGTTCTTGCCGACGGCGGCGATCTCGCCGGGGGCCAGCTCCGTACTGTCCGTCAGGAGCTTGACGGGGCCGGAGAGCTTGAGGCGCTCGCCCCGGAAGGTGGTCCAGGCGCCGGGGTTGGGGGCGCAGCCGCGGACCAGGCGGTCGACCCGCAGGGCGGGGTGGGTCCACTCGATCCGGGCGTCCTCCACCGAGATCTTGGGGGCCAGGGTGATGCCGTCGGCCGGCTGCGGGACGCCGTGCAGGGTGCCGTCCTCCAGCCCGTCCATGGTGGCGGTCAGCAGCCGCGCACCGGAGACGGCGAGGCGGCCGAGCAGCTCGCCGCTGGTGTCGCTCGGGCGGATCTCCTCGGTGAGGACGCCGTAGACCGGGCCGGAGTCGAGGCCCTGCTCGATCAGGAAGGTGGAGGCGCCGGTCACCTCGTCACCGGCCAGTACCGCGTGCTGGACGGGCGCGGCGCCGCGCCAGGCCGGCAGCAGCGAGAAGTGCAGGTTGACCCAGCCGTGCTTGGGGATCTCCAGCGCGCCCGGGCGGATCAGCGCACCGTAGGCGACCACCGGGCAGCAGTCCGGGGCGAGTTCGGCCAGCCGGGCGAGGAAGTCCGGGTCGCTCGGCTTCGCGGGCTTGAGCACCTCGATCCCGGCCTCCTCGGCCCGCTGGGCGACGGGGCTGGCGACCAGCTTGCGGCCGCGTCCGGAGACCGCGTCGGGGCGGGTGACCACGGCGACCACCTCATGGCGGTCGGAGGCGATCAGGGCGTCCAGGGCGGGGACGGCGACGTCGGGGGTGCCGGCGAAGACGAGGCGCATGCGGGTGGGGCCTTTCGGTTCGTGGAACGGTTGCGTCGGCGCGGGGTGCCGGAGCGCCGGTGCGTCAGCGCGGGAAGCCGAAGGTCGGGTGCGGCGAGACCTTCACCCGGGGCACCAGGCCCTGCCCCCAGTCGGCGTCCCGGATCGCCTTCATCGCCGCCTTGCGCTGCTCCCGGTCCAGACGGTCCAGGAAGAGCACGCCGTCCAGGTGGTCGGTCTCGTGCTGGATGCAGCGGGCGAGCAGCTCGGTGCCCTCGATGGTCACCGGGTCGCCGTACATGGTGAAGCCCTTGGCCACCACGCCGTAGGCGCGCTTGGTGTCGAAGCGCAGGCCGGGGAGCGAGAGGCAGCCCTCGGGGCCGTCCTGCTCCTCCTCGCTGAGCGACAGGTCGGGGTTGACCAGGTGACCCAGCACGCCGTCGACCCGGTAGGTGAACACCCGCAGGGAGACGCCGAGTTGGGGGGCGGCGAGGCCCGCGCCCGGCGCGTCGACCATGGTGTCGGTGAGGTCCTTGACCAGCCGGCGCAGCTCCTTGTCGAAGGTGGTGACGGGCTTGGCGGTGGCCCGCAGGACCGGGTCGCCGAACAGCCGGATCGGCTGGATCGCCATGCGGGAGGTCTCCTGACGGTCGGTCGGTCGGCACGGGCAGCGGCCAGTCTATGCAATCCCGGCGCACCCGTTCGGCGGCGTTTCTGGCATATCCCGTCTGCACCGGTCGCGTGACCAGCGGCGCACTCGGGCGTTGGTCAAGTGGGATTGACCGGGCCGCCCAGGCCCGGGCCGGGGCCGGCGCCCGGACGCAGCCGGAAGCAGCACGTTGGGAAAGGTGGCAGCAGAGGCCATGGCCGAGCAGATCAACCACGACGCCCGGGCGCGGGCCAGCCTGCACCTGCTGGTGCGCGACATCGAGCGGGTCCGGCGCCAGGTGGACGCGCTGCGCACCCTCACCGCCCAGCTGGGCAACGTCTACCGCCCCCGGCGGCCTTCCACCTCCGCCGGGTTCGTGGTCTACGGCCGGGCCCCCGCGCCGACCGTACGGCTGGCGCAGGAGCTGCGGGAGAGCGTGGAGACGCTGGTGGCGGCGGCCGTCGAGTTCGACCGCGCGCTGGGCTTCTCCTGGGACTCGGTGGGCTCGGCCCTCGGCGTCACCAAGCAGGCGGTGCACCGCCGTTACGGCATGCGGCGGCCCACCGGCGAGCTGCTCGCCACCACCGTGCCCTCCCCCGGCCGCCCGCCCGAGGACCTTCCGCACGCCCGCACGGCCGACGGCCTCCCGCACGCCCGGCCCGCCGACGGCCTCCCGCACGCACGCCCGGCCGACGGCCTCCCGCCGGCCCGCCCGGTCCGCCCCGCCGAGGAGCACCCGCTCACCCGCAGCCTGCCGCCCGCCATCCCGCCGGCCCGTCACCCCGAGCACCCGGGCGTCCCGCTGCGCGGCTGACGCCAGCCCCGCGGCGCCGTTCCGGACCCCGTACCGGACCCTGCCGAACGCCCCACCGGGTCCGTGCGGGGCACCGCCCCCACACAGACCCCACCGGCCGCGACCGGTGACCGGCCGTCACCCGGCGAGCACCACCAACTCCCTCGTCGCCCGGGTCATCGCCACGTACCGGTCCACCGCCCCCTCGACGCCCTCGCCGAACGCGGCCGGCTCGACCACCACGACCAGGTCGAACTCCAGGCCCTTGGCGAGCGTCGGGGTGAGCGACCGGACCCGGGGGTCCGCCGGCCGGTGGCGCGGCGCACCGATCACGCAGACGGTGCCCTCGGCGTTGGCGGACAGCCACTCCTCCACCACCCGGTCCAGCTCCGCGACGGCCCCGTGCCGGACCGGCAGCCCGCTGCTGCGGATCGAGAGCGGGACGTTGGCGTCCGGCAGGGCGGCCCGGATCTGCGGCTCGGCCTCGGCCATCACCTCTTCCGGGGTGCGGTAGTTGACGGTCAGGGAGGTGACCGTGACGCGGTCCAGGCCGATCCGGTCCAGCCGCTCCTGCCAGCTCTCGGCGAAGCCGTGCCGGGCCTGCGCCCGGTCACCGACCACGGTGAAGCTGCGGGAGGGGCAGCGCAGCAGCAGCATGTGCCACTCCGCGTCGCTGAGCTCCTGCGCCTCGTCCACCACCACGTGGGCGAACGGACCGGTCAGCGGCTCGGCAGCGGCCTGCGGCACCGCGCCCGAGTCCAGCAGCGAGTCCTGGAGGTCACGGCCCATCAGCATGGTGACGGCGCCCTCGCCGTCGTCGTCGGCGCCGGTCATCTCCCGGATCACGTCGTCCATCCGGGCCCGCTCGGAGGCCACGGCGGCCCGCTGACGGCGCTTCAGGCGCTCGGCCTCCGGGTCGCCGAGCCGGTGCCGGGCGGCGTCCAGCAGCGGCAGGTCGGCGGTGGTCCAGGCCCGGGGGTCGGCCCGGCGCAGCGCCCGGACCTCCTCGGGGGCCAGCCAGGGCGCGCACAGCCGCAGGTAGGCGGGCACCTCCCAGAGGTCGCCGACCAGGTCGGCCGCCTCGATCAGCGGCCAGGCCTTGTGGAAGGCGGTGACCAGCTCCGCGTCCCGGCGCATCGAGCGGGAGAGCAGCTCGGTGGTGATCCCGGCCTCCTCGTCCAGCTGCTCGTGCACGATGGCGACCAGCTCGTCCCAGATCTGCTCGCGCGCCTCGTTGTGCGGGGTGCCGGGCTCGACGGCCTCGAAGGCCTGCGCCCAGTCCCGCGCGTTCAGCCAGAACTCGCCCCAGTGGGTGGAGACCTGGATGCCCGCGGTGGGCGCCTCCTCGTAGATCCGGACGGCCGACTCGATCGCCCCGACCATCTCGACGGTGGACTTCAGCCGGGCCACCTCGGGGTCGGTCTCGGGCAGCGCCACGGCACCCTCGGGGACCAGGTCGCGCAGCGTGCAGGTCCGCACGCCCTCCTCGCCGAGGCTGGGCAGCACGTCCGCGACGTAGTTCAGGTACGGCTGGTGCGGGCCGACGAACAGCACCCCGCCCCGGCGGTGGCCGAGCCTGGGGTCGGCGTACAGCAGGTAGGCGGAGCGGTGCAGGGCGACCACGGTCTTTCCGGTGCCGGGCCCGCCGTCCACCACCAGGGCGCCGCGCGAGCCGGCCCGGATCACCGCGTCCTGGTCGGACTGGATGGTGGCCAGCACGTCGCGCATCCTCGGCGAGCGGGTGCTGCCGAGGCTGGCGATGAAGGCCGACTGGTCGTCCAGCGCGGCCCGGCCCTCCAGGCCCTCGGCGGTGAAGACCTCGTCCCAGTAGTCGGTGATCCGGCCCCGGGTCCAGCGGTAGCGGCGGCGGCTGGCCAGGCCCATCGGGTTGGCGTGGGTGGCGGCGAAGAACGGCTCGGCCGCCGGGGAGCGCCAGTCCACCAGCAGGCGGCGGCCGTCGGCGTCGGTCAGGCCGAGGCGGCCGATGTACACCGCCTCGCCGGTGGCCTCCTCCACCACGTGGCCCAGGCACAGGTCGAGTCCGAAGCGGCCCAGCGCGCGCAGCCGCCCGGCGAGGCGGTGCACCTCGATGTCGCGGTCCATGGCGGCCCGGCCGGCCCCGCCGGGGGCCTTGCGGGCGGAGTCGAGCTGCTCGGTCAGCTCGGCGACGGTCTCCTCCAGACTGGTCGCGATGGCGGCGAAGTGCCGCTCGTCGGCTGCGGTCAGAGCCGGGTCGGCCTTGGCGGCCAGACGGTCCGGCAGGTCGAAGGCGCTCTCGGCGGTGCGCGAACCGGATTCCGACATAGAGGTGTGCAACTCGCGAATCTCCCATTTGCGCAGGTTCTGGCTTCGGCCTGCGATTGTGGGGCATCAGGGGGGCCTTGCCACAAGGCCCCCCTCGCGCTATAAGTTGGTAGTGGCCGGAAGAGTGCTTTCTCCCTCTCCCCGCCGCCCTCAGCCCGTCAGGGCCAACTCCGCCACCACCGCCCGGTGATCCGTGCCCTTCAGGGTGTGCTCCGACACCGCCACCGGTCGCAGTGCCTCCCCGTGCAGCACGTGGTCGATCTGGATCACCGGCGGCAGCCCCGGCAAGTCGTGGTAGTCCTCCGGCCAGGTCGGCACCAGGCCCTTGCCCAACTGCTCGTGCGTGTCGGCCAGTCCGACGCCCAGCAGCTCGCGCATCGGGGCGTGGTCGAGGGTTGCGTTGAAGTCCCCGAGCATCACGGTGTTGCGGGGGGACCGCGCCGCCTCCGCCTTCAACTCCCGCATCCCGTCGGCCCACTTGGCCGGGTCGCCCATCGGGTAGAAGGTGTGCACGGGGACCACCCGCACGCTCGTCCCGCCCACCGTCACCTCGCCCGCGGCCGCGGCCCCGGCGGTGGTGCCGATCCCGACGGGCGTCAGCGGCGTCCGGGAGTAGAGCACGGTGTCCCCGGTCACGATCCGATGGGGCATCAACTCCGCCAGCCCGGCCGCCTCCACCCGCCGGGCCGCCACCGGGTTCAGCTCCACCGCGGCCAGCACGTCCACCCGCTGGTCCCGTACCAGCCCGACCAGCGCGGCCGGGTCGATCTGCCCCATGTACGCGTTGCTGACCGCGACCCGCAGCCGCGGCGCCTCGGCCGGAGCCGCCCCGGCGTCCGCCACCAACCGCGGGGCGAGCCAGGCCACTTGGACCGCGACCAGCAGCACCGCCGGCACCGCCGTCCGCCACGCCCGCAGCCCCAGCAGGCCGGCCGCCCCCAGCACCGCCCCGAGTGCGGCGTACGGCAGCGTGGCCATCGGCACCGCCCAGTACGTCCCGTCGTCGAAGCCCCCGAGCCGCACCGCCCCCAGCACCAGCGCCGGCAGCGCCGCCAGCCCGCAGAGCACGTACCCCACCCGCCACCACGCCCCGCGCCGCCTCCCGCCCGCCACCGGCGGAGCGCTGCCCGCCACCGTCTCCGTCACCACACCCGCCACGGGCACTCCCACCGTCCGACCTTGATCACCTGTTCCGCCCGGAGACGCCCCGCCCCCGCCGCACGGTTCCCCCAACCCCCTCGGCAACCCACTTTCCCCGCGCGCCGCACCGCTCTACGATCTTGCCTCCGGATCACCACTCGGGTGATCGTTCCGGGGGGGCTCCCATGATGATCTACCACGTGATCGGCATCGCTCTGCTCGTCATCGGCACGCCGCTGGTCGCGTTGGCCGGCAACCTCCTCGCCGAGTACGTCCACGAAGGTCTCGGCCGCACCGTCACGATCGGCGGGGGCCTGGCGGTCACGGGGACCGCCATCTGGTTCATCGTCCGCAGCTTCTGAGGCGGCGCCCCGTGCGCGACGCCTTCTCCGACGGGCTCCTCGGCCGGCCGGCCCGCGAGACGCATCCGGTCGACCTGATGTGCCTCTACCTGCTGCACGGCTCGGCCGACCGCATCCCGGGCCTGACGGCCGGTCAGGGCGGGCTCTCCTACGGGCACCTGCTCCGGCACGTCCGCCCCGAGCACCACTGGCGTCACGAGGACGCGGACACCTTCTCCCTCCCCGTCCGCCGCACGGTCCACGGGCGGCCGTACGGCCTGGAGTTCCGGCTCCACTTCCTCGGCGGCGAGCCCTACGCGGACGCGCTGATCCCCTTCGGCGCCGCCGTCGACCTGGCGCGCTTCCTGCACCGCCTCCGCACGCACCACGCCCCCGGCGGCCGGGCCTGGACCGTGTACACCGACCGGCACGACCTCCGCGAGAGCGTCCTGCGCTTCGCCGACGGCCGCGAGGTGTGGTTCCAGGTCAACCGCGGCCCGGCCCTCGCCGGCCGCCCCAGGCCGCTCCCCCACCACCGCCACCGCCTGGTCACCGGCCGCCTCCAGGGCAACGCCTTCGGCCTGGGCCCCCACCCCCCGACCGCGGGCAGTCCGGCCTTCCCCGACCCCCACCACCTCATCGCGCCCACGACCCCCGCGGCCCGCGCCTACCGTCGCCTCGTCGCCCGGAGCATCCCCGTACGGTGGTGAGGTCCGACCAGGCCTCCCGGCCTCACTCCGCGAGGATCCCCGATCGCCGCAACCGGAGCTCCGAGCGCACGAGTTCGAGGAGCCGCCCCGACCAGTTGCGGCCCCGGCCGGTGTTGTCCCCCCAGTACTCCGAGTCCATGTCGTCGTAGATCACCGTGGCGTCGCCCGTCGCCAGCAGGATCTCGGCCAGCCCGGGGTGCTGGTCGTACTTGGCGCGCAGCAGGCTCGTCATGACGGCGGTGCGGAGGCCCTCCCAGCCCTCGCGACGGGCCACCCCGCCCGCGAGCGTGCGTGCGGCGGCGGCGCTCCCCGCCGCCGAGATCGCCCGCCGGTCGTCGGGATCGGCGGCCGACAGCGCCCAGTAGGCGTGTGCGGCGGACGGGTGCACCGCGTCCGCGACCGTGATCGGAGCGGGGTAGTCGTGGCGCAGGCCGAGCTTGCCGGGATCGGCCTGCGGCTCGCGCGGGAACCAGTGGCCGAGCTGGACGGCCGGCGCGTACGACCGCACCGGTCCGTCCGCGGGGACGGCCTGCGCCCGCTCCGCCCGCCGGCGGGCCCGGTCCTCGAAGTACGCGACGGCCTCGTCGTAGCCCTCCTTCGTGATCACCTCGCCGGAATCCACGAAGACCCGGCCGCCCGGCCCGGCCACCAGGACGCGCAGCGGCCAGTCCTTGGCGTCCATGTCGCCCAGGGCGAAATGGCGCTGCGTCTCCGGGATCGCCAGGTACGCGGCGCGGGCCACGGCCCGGTTCTCCTCGGTCCGGTCGGCGAGGAAGGCGTCGACGGCGGCCAGGCAGCGGCCGGTCGAGTCGGGCCGCCCGTTCAACTCGTCGATGGTGTCCCTGACTTCGGCGGCCAGCAGCTCCGGCGTGAGCCAGCTCTCCGGCTCGCCGAACGTCCAGTCGGCCAGCTCGTGCGCGGACGCCTCCGCACCCTGCGGCAGGGTGGTGGCCACCCAGCCGGTGCGCAGCTTCTCCTCGAACTCCTCGAAGGTGACCAGGCCCCAGCAGTCGACGAGCCCGTCCGCGTAGACGAAGAGGTCGGTGAGGAAGTACTGGCCGCCGTTGCAGATGAAGACGTGCCGCCAGGTGCCGGGGATGCGGACGCCGTCCGCGGTGCGATGGGTGATCCGGTTGCCGCTCATCCCGAGAGTCTGGCGCAGTGATCACCGGCGGACCACCAGTTTCCGCGGGGCCCGCCGGTGATCACTGCGCCCCTACCCGTGCCCGTGTGACGCCGGGTCACCTTCGCCGTGCAGCCCGGCGCAGAGCAGGTCGAACCCCTGCCGCGCCGCGCCCAAAACCTCGTCCCGCGCCCGCCCGGAACCCTCGCCCGCCATGACCATCCGCCGCAACTCCCCCAGCGCCGCCCGGTGCACTCCGGCCACCGCGCCCGCCAGGACGGCCGCCCCCGTTGCGCCCTCCCGGTACGGCGCCCCCACCGGACGCTCCGTCAGGGCCCGCGCCAGTGCGGCCTCGACGTGTTCGCCGATCTCCCGCTCCCGGGCGCGCAGCGCCGGGCTCTCCAGCACCACCTCCCAGAACGCGGCCGCACCGGCCTGGAGTCCGAGCATCGGATCGTCCCGGCGCAGTGCCTCGAGCAGGTCGTCCCGGACGACGGCCACCGGACACGCGCCCGGCGCCCGGTCGCGCACCAGCGCGGCGAGCCGGCCCTCCACCTCCTCCTGCCGGTCGAAGAAGAGGTCCTCCTTGGCCGGGAAGTAGTTGAACACCGTGTTGGTGGACACCCCCGCCTGCCGCGCCACCTCCGCCACCGTCACCCGGTCGAAGCCGCGCTCCAGGAACAGCCCCAGCGCCGCGTCGGCGATGGCCGTCCGGGTCTGCCGCTTCTTGGTCTCTCGAAGGCCCATGGCCCCCATGGTAGTGTCACCACAAATTTGGTGTGACACCAAAATTATGGAGGCCTCCGTGACGAACCTGACCTTCGGCATCTACCCCGGCGGGATGCTCGGCGACGAGCGCGGCATCGTCCACCCCGTCACCCCGGACTCCCCCGAGCGCATCACCGCCGCCCTCACCGAACTCCAAGGCGGAGCCCGCACCCTCTCCGTCCGGGCCTACCGCTCCTTCGCCACCACCACGACCCCGGAGACGGTCCCCACCCCGGCCGACCCGCACCGCTACCTCGGCGACGGCCGCACCCTCGACCTGGTCCTCCAGTTCCGCGAGCCCTCCGGCGAGTTGGACGGCTGGCCGGAGTTCGTCCGCGACGCCGTCCGCACCGGCGGTCCGCACCTCACCTCCGTCCAGATCTGCGAGGAGCCCAACCTCGACCTCCCCACCGTCGACGGCAGCCGGCCCAACGTCCTGAACGCCCTCGTCCAAGGCGTCCTCGCCGCCCGCCAGGAGGCCGACGCCCTCGACCACCCCGTCGCCGTCGGCTTCAACGCCGTCCCGACCTTCGACCCGGCCGACACCTTCTGGCCCGACCTCGGCGCCCTCGCCGACACCGAGCCGCGCTTCCGGCCGAGCCTCGACTACGTCGGCCTGGACTTCTTCCCCGACGTCTTCCACCCGATCCCGGCCGGCCAACTCGCCGCAGCCGTGGGCGCCGTGCTCACCGGCTTCCGCCGCACCAGTCTCCCGCAGGCCGGCATCCCCGACACCGTCCCGATCCGCGTCTGCGAGAACGGCTGGCCCACCGGCCCCGGCCGCAGCGAAGCCCAGCAGGCCGCCACCCTCGAAACCGTCATCCGCACCGTCGCCGCCTCCGCCGCCACCCTCAACATCGACGGCTACTCCCTCTTCTCCCTGCGCGACGCCGACAGCCACGCCACCGGCCTCTTCCACCACTTCGGCCTGCTCCACGACGACTACTCCCCCAAGCCCGCCTTCGCGACCTACCGCCGCCTCATCCACGAACTCGGCACCGCGACGGCCCGTCAGCCCTCCGTCCACGGCGGCGCCCGCACCGCGTAGGCTCCCACCGTGATCCAGGACGGCGAATCGATGCAGGGCGGCCTCTCCCTCGTCCGGCGCCAGGGCGACACCGTCCGCCGCCCCTGGCGGGACTGGACCCCTGCCGTGCACGAGCTGCTCCGCCACCTGGAGCGCGCCGGCTTCACCGGCGCCCCGCGCGTCCTCGGCGGCAGCGCCGACTCCGGCGAGGAGGTGCTCTCCTTCCTCCCCGGCGAGGTCGGCCTCACGCCCTGGCCGGAGGCCCTCCGCACCGACGAGGGCATCACCGCCCTCGGCCACTGGCTCCGCGACTACCACGAGGCCGTCCGCGAGTTCCGTCCCCCGCCGGACGCCCTCTGGTGCGATCCCGACGCCCACTGGCGCCCCGGCCTGATCATCCGTCACGGCGACCTCACCCCCTGGAACACCGTCTGGTCCGACGGCCGTCTCACCGGCGTCATCGACTGGGACCTCGCCCTCCCCGGCGAACCCCTTCAGGACCTCGCCCAACTCGCCTGGTACACCGTCCCGTTGCGCACCGTCGAACGCCAACGCCGGGCCGGCTTCGGCCCCTTCGGCGCACCCCTCGCCCGCCGCCTCCACCTCCTCTGCACCGCCTACGGCGCCACCCCGGCCACCGTCCTCGACACCCTCGCCGACCTCCAGCGCGAGGAGACCACCCGCATCACCCGCCTCGGCCCCACCGGCACCGACCCCTGGGCCACCTTCCTGCACCGCGACTTCGTCCCCGACATCGAAGCCGAACGCACCTGGGCCCTGGCCCGCCGCACCGCCCTCCTCGCCCACCCCTGACCACCGGCCGGCGACGGAACCGTCCGGTTCGCCGACCGGGACCACACCGCCGGTGCCTCCTGTTCAGGAACGGGCAGCATGTTCAGTGCCTTCAGGGGGCACTCCGCATCGCCGGCGCCCCTCCACCGGGCCATTCTGGGTGGCACGGCACACGCAACGGGGGAGCAGATGTTCGGACGAGTGAAGTGCCCGGTCGGGGAGACCGAACGGGCTTGGCTGGACCGGTCGTTGGCCTGGTTGGAAGCGGAGTTCGGCACGGCGCCGGCACTGCGCGCACCGGTCCTGCCGACCGCCGAGGAGTTTCCGGGGACGTTCGGCGGGACGCCGGAGGAGATCCGGGGGCTGGTGCGGCGGTTCTGCGACCGCTTCGAGGTCGATCCGGAGCGGCTGGTCGTCGAGGTGGAGGACAGTGAAGAGGCAGACGCCGAGCGCCAGTTGGCGGCGGCCATCGGGGCCACCTTCGAAAGCCGCGGCGCGGCGGGACACTTCCGCCGGGACGCCACCGGCCGCCCGGTGGTGAGCATCGACCGCGCCCAGGCCCGCCGCCCGGTCTCCCTGGTGGCCACCATCGCGCACGAGCTCGGCCACGTCGCCCTGCTCGACACCGGCCGCCTGAGTTGGGACGCCCCGGACGGGGAGGAGCTCACCGACCTGCTCACGGTGTACTTCGGCTTCGGCGTCTTCAACGCCAACTCCGTCTTCACGCGCGTCACCGACGGCGACCGCGTGACCAGGAGCCGCCTCGGCTACCTCTCCCAGGAGCAGTACGGCTACGCCCTCGCCCGCTGGACCCTCCTGCGCGGCGACCCGGCCCCGGCCTGGGCCCGCCACCTCGACACCAACCCCCGCGGCTACCTCCGGCAGAGCCTCCGCCACCTGCGCGCCACGTCCTGAGAGGGCGGCCGTCCCGGCAGGCCTCGTGGTCCCGTGCCGGATCGTGCACGCCTCGCGAAGCGACGGACGTCACCCGCGAACGCGACGCGAGCGCGACGCCGGCTCGGCCGCGAACGACAATCCGCTTGCCGACCCGCCGCCCGCCCGGGCAGGGTCGTAGCCGTGGGAACAGACATTCACGGCTACCTGGAGTGCCGCACCTGGGGCCCGGGCCTCGCCTCCGACCAGCGGGCCTGGTTCGCCGCCATCGAGCTCTCCATGCTCGGCATGACCAGGGACTACGCGGGCTTCCCCTGCCTCTTCGGCGTCCGCGACATCGACCACCACTGGCGCCCGGTCGCCGCCGGCCGCGGCCTGCCCGCCGACGCCTCGGAGACCACCCGCACCGCCCACGCCGCCTGGGGCGAAGCCGCCTTCGGCGCCACCTGGCTCACCTGGCCCGAGGTCCTCGCCATCGACTGGGACGAGCCCGCCCTCCCCCGCGCCACCCACATCACCCGCTACCGCCGCCTCCCCGACGGCACCCTCGAACGCCGCCACCGCGACGACTGGAGCCGAGGCTTCGCCCACGTCAGCGGCATCGACACCCTCACCACCGACCCGGCGCGCATCCCCGACCTCTGGCCCGAGGGCACCGAATGGGACACCGGCCGCACCGTCTTCCGCGCCGAACGCGCCCTCCGCCGCGACGCCGTCCCCGCCGACGGCCCCTGGCACCCGGTCTGGTCAACCATGCGCACCCTCGCGGACGTCCACGGCAAGGACGCCGTCCGCCTGGTCGTCTGGTTCGACGAGTAGCCCGCCCGTCGGCTGTCCACATCGCCTGGCTCCGCGCGGTGGCAGCACCCGCACACAGTCAGCGGTTGTGGCTGCCCATAGGGTGGTCGCAGCCGCGGCACTTGCGGGTGAAGAGCAGACTCAGACCAACTGTGGCGGCTGCTCCGGTTGCCACACCCGCGCCCCGGGCCATCTTGCGTGCGGCGTTGCCGCCTATCGATCCGGTGCACCGCGAACAGTTCTGACACCCAGTCAGCACCCGGATTTTCTTCCCCACGCCTGGCTCTCCTCACCACGTACGCGCGATCGGGCACCTGTGCCCACCGGCGCAGCCTACCCCTCACGGCCGACCCAGCTGATCACAATTCCGCCCAGTGCCGGGAACGACTCGGCGCACCGGCTCGCTGGGGGTCCGGTCACCGGTCCGAGGCTCCAGCCCCTCACTCAGGCGCCCTCCGGGCGGGCGGCCAGGATGCGGCCCAGCAGCCGTGTGAGCACGGCCCGTTCGTCGTCGTCCAGGCCGGCGAACCACTCCTGCTCCCGCCGGGTCTGCTCGCCGAAGGCCTCCTGGACCGCCGCCTCCCCCGCCTCCGTGAGCGCGACCGTGACCGCCCGCCTGTCCTCCGGCAGCGGCCGCCGCTCCACCAGCCCGTCCCGCTCCAGGGTGTTGACGGCGTTGGTCACCGCGGACCGCGACATCGCCGACAGCTCCGCCAGCCGGGCGGGCTGCGTCGGCCCGAGCAACCACAGCTTGAACATCAGCCGGAACCCCGGCAGCGTCCACCCGCGCGGCCGATGGATCCGACTCTCCAGGTCCGCCACCACCAGGTAGGACAGGTGCAGCAGGTGGTGCGCCAGCGCGAACGCCTCCGGATCGGCCGGCGGCGGCATCCCCGCCAACCGCTCCCGCGCGAACTCGGCGTACCTGAGGTCCGGACGATCAGTGCTCTCCACGCCCCGAGTCTCGCTCATCCCGGCCGCCTCCACTCCACCCGGCCCCACCCCGACCCAGGCCCTCGGCGCGGCGGCGAACACGTCGGAGGGATATCCGGAATTTCCGCAGCCCGGTTCGATCGCCCGAGAAACAGCGGTCACCACTGATGCGGAATGGACGGGTCGAGCCGGGACGGGCTGATGAGGCGTCGGAAACTACGATCCACCCATCACGTTCCGAGAATTCCCTCCCCCAACGGTCGTACTTTCCCGATCCGGGACATCCGGGTCCGGCGCACTGGCTATCGTGAACGGGCTGGGGAGGCCGATCGGCTGCACTGCGATCGTCGCGTCCCGTGATGCCATGCCCACCGAGGAGGGTCATGCTCGCCGAGGGGTTCCAGCCACCGTCCGCCACCGCACCCGAGGCCGAGCACCACGCGCCGACCTCGCCGTTCGCCGAGTCCTTCGAGTTCACGACCGGATCCGCCTTCGCGGCCGAAGCGGAGTGGGAGAGCAGCGCCGCCAACTCCCCCTTCCGGAACGAGTACGAGGAGACGGCCCCCGGTGACGGGGGCGCCTCACCGCAGCGGCAGGCGTACCTGGAGATGGTCGCGGAGCTGTACAACGAGGAATTCAGCGAGGCGCTCTACGAACTCGCGGCCGAAGTCTCGGCAGCGGCACAGATCCAGTACACCGAGTCGGAGGGCGTCAGCACGGCGGAGAACACGCAGCTCGCGGAACAGTACCTCGCGCCGTTGGCGCAGGAGACCGAATCCCTGTTCACCCGGATCTCCGAACAGTACGCCCAGCACGACATTTCGCAGTTGTCCGAGGCCGAGATCGACCGGATCTTCGAGTCGCTCCAGCCGGAGTTCGGCCACCTGAGCCCCGCATTCGAAGGATTCCTCGGAAAGATCTGGCGCAAGGCCAAGGACGTGGCCAAGGTGGGGGTGCGACTCGCCGCGAAGGGTGTCGCCGCCGTCGGAAAGCTCGGCCTGGGCTGGGTCTTCGACAAGCTGAAGCGCCTCGGCATGCTGGTGCTGAGGCAGGTGCTCCAGTACGCGATGGGCCAGGTGCCGGCCCACCTGCAGGCCTCGGCCCGCCAGGTCGCCAACCGGCTCTTCGGTAGCCGGGAGGCGGAGGCAGGGAGCTGGTCGGGCGAAAGCTGGGCCGCGGCCGATGCCCCGGTCACCGAGAACTGGGCCGCCGAGAGCTGGACCTCGGAGAGCTGGGCCGCGGAGAACTGGGCCGGCGAGGCGTGGACGCCCGCGTCCGAGGCCTGGGCGGAGAGCGAAGGCCGACCGGAGGAACCCGGCCGGGTGGCCGAGAGCTGGGTCACCGAGAACTGGGGCACCGAGAGCTGGGCGGCCGAAGGCCCTGCCACCGAGTACTGGACCGGCGGATCCGGCCTCGGTGGGCAACCGGCCCCCACCGACCGGTTCGCGCTCCTCCCGGCGGACGCCCCGCTGCAATCGCTCGCCCACCCCGACCTCGACTCCGTCCAGCAGGGCTTCGACGCCCAGGCCGCGGCACTGCTGTTCGCGCCCGAGGGCGCCGCCGGCGAACAGCAGGGCACCGCGTCGGAGACCTGGGCGGCCGGCGCCGAGACCTCCCTCGCCGAGGACCCGCTGGGCAGACTGGACGCCGCCCGCGAGCAGTTCGCCGCCGAGGCGGCCCGGGCCGTCCACGGCCAGGACCTCACCCCTCAGCTGGAGCAGTTCATCCCGGCGGTGCTGGCGGCGCTGCGACTCGGCGTGGGTCTGATCGGCCGGCCGCGGGTCACCGCCGTCATGGGGCGGGCCATCGCCGGCCTCCTCAGGAAGATCCCGGGGCTCGGCCTCAGCCCGCAACTGGCCGGTGCGCTGGGCACTGCGGTGGCGTCGGCCGGCCTCGGCATGGTGGGGCTCGAGGGCGCCGAGGAGCGCCGGCTGCTGCTCGGCGAGGCGGTGGCGGGCGTGGTCGAGGGAACCGTCCGGCGCGTCATGGAGCAGGGCGGTGAAGTCCTGGCCGACCAACGCCTGTTGGAGGCGGCCGTGCAGGAGGCGTTCGCCGAGGCGGCGGCCGAGTCCTTCCCCCCGTCCGCACTGCGCGAGGACCTGCACGAGGTCTCCGGCCGTGTGCCGCTCCCGGCCAAGGGCACCTGGGTGCGCTACCCCCGGCAGCGGTGCAACCGCTACAAGCGCTACAGCCGCGCGCTGCCGATCCGGCTCACACCGCAGAACGCCGCAGGGCTGACGGCCTTCGGCGGCGTCCCGCTCGCCGCCTTCCTCCAGGCCCGGTACGGCCTGCGGCTGCCGGCCTCCTTCCAGGGCCACCTGTTCGAGTCACTGCCCGGCACCAGGCTCTCGGCCGTGGCCCTGGCCAGTCCCGACATCCGAGGCATGGGCCCGTCCCAGCCGCGCGGGTACCGGCTGTTCGTCCCCGCGACCCGCGAGCTGATGGGGCGTCTGGTCGGCGAAGCCGGCCTCGGCCGGGACGTGCCCGCCGAGTTCCTGCGCAGTCACCGCCGCATCACCGTCGGCCAGCGCTTCCTGGTCCTCGTCCCGCAGACGGCCGCGCCGGGCCGTGCGCCGCTCCACCCGCCGGGCCCCAAGCCGAGCCGGGGCCAGGGACCAGGGCCGGGCCGGGCCAAGGACCCCGACGGCCCCAGGCCCGAAAGCCACCCGAGCCAGATCAACCTGACCCTGGACTTCCCCGGAGAGCGCGCCGTCGCCTACATCCACCTCGGCGAGCAGGACACCCAGCAGATCGCGGCTTCCCTCCGGGCAGGCGAATCCGCCACCCCCGCCCTGTTGTTGCTGCGCAGCGTCTACGTCGCGGGGCTCCGCAGCATGCTCAGCGGCGACGCCCGACGGCACGTCAAGCTGGTCCACGAGAGCGTGGCGGAGTCCGAGGCGGAGGGCGGCGGAACGGGGCTGCTCGCGGGGATCGGGGAGAGCATCCTCAAGAAGCTCGCCGACAAGCTCGTCGACTGGATCGGCAAGGCGCTGGCGGAGTACCTCGCCCGCTCCGCCAAGCAGTTCCAGGAGGCCGCGGCCAAGCGGACGGACGGGGTGACGATCACCGTGGTCATCCGACACCCGTCCCTGATGCAGGTGCTGCGCCGGCTGCTGCGCGGTGACCGGGTCGCGGCCGCCATCGAGTTCACCAAGGTGCTGCTGGCCCCGGCCGTGGTGGCGAGCGTCAGCCGGATCGACGCCGGGTTCCGCTCGTGACCGCCCCGGCCCGGCACACCCCCGCGGCCACGCCGAGCCCCCTGCCGAGCGCGGCGGAGAGCGCCGCGGGGGCGTCGGCGGTCCGCTTCGAGCTGACCGCTCAGATTGCCCACTGGCGCACCGCCATCCGCGGCCTCGCGGACCTTGACAACTTCGCGGCACCAGCCGCCTGGCAGTCCCTGGAGCGGTACCTCGGGCTCACCCTGCGCCGCCACCTCGAAGGCCTGGTACACGGGGTGAGCCTCGAACTCGACGCTTTGGAGGCCGACTTGAGGGCGGTCCGGGACAGGCCGGACCTGGCCCGGGTCACCGCGCGGCTCAACCGCTTCCGCCGCCGCTTCCTCCAGGCGGAGACGGTCCTCGAGTTCTACGGGCACGCGGTGCACTCCCGCACCACCACCCGGTTGGCGGAGATCCTCCGCGCCTGCGACGTCCTCGCCCGCCAGGCCATGGTCGCACCGCTGCGCCCGCTCGGGATCGAGCCGCCACCGGTGCTCGTGTACACCGGCGGAGGAGTAGGCGCGTCCATCCTGCGCGCCAGGCTGGGAGGTTGGGACGGCCCCTCCGGCGTCTCCCCGGCCGCAGCCGTGAAGCTCACCCGGTTCAACCTCTTCCGTCCCACCTCGCTCCTGCACGAGGTCGGCCACCAGGTAGCCCATCTCAACGGCTGGAGCGAGGAGTTGGCCGGCGCCCTGCGCCGGGGCGTGCCGGATCCGGCGGTCGGCGAGCTCTGGGCCGGCTGGGCCTCCGAGTTCGGGCCCGACCTGCTCGCCTTCGCCCACTCCGGCTACGGCTCGGTCGCCGCTCTGCACGATGTCGTGACCGGCGACGACCGCAAGGTGTTCGGCTACCCGCTCGGGGACCCACACCCGATCGCCTGGCTCCGCGTGCTGGTCGGCATCGAGCTG
This sequence comes from Kitasatospora sp. NPDC004289, assembly GCF_053602875.1. Lineage (NCBI taxonomy): Bacteria > Bacillati > Actinomycetota > Actinomycetes > Kitasatosporales > Streptomycetaceae > Kitasatospora > Kitasatospora sp. NPDC004289. Next base: position 38,288 of record NZ_JBSGEL010000008.1, read on the forward strand.
TGCGTGCGCCACTACGGCACCGGCCCGTGGGACACCCTGCGCCGGGCCTGGGTGACCGCGCATCCGATCACGGCCGCGCCACCCGCCCTGCGACCGCTGCTGGAGCGGAGCGTCGCCCAACTGCCCCGGATCGCCGAGATCGGCATGCGGGCACCCATGCGGGCGTTCGGCGGCCGGGCGCTGGCCGAGGTGGTCGACCCGGCCAGGGTGTCCCCGTCCGCCCTGGCCTCGCTGGAACGGACCGCCGGGACCGCCCTGCTGACCTCCAGTCACTACCTCACCACGGAGGGGCTCCGGCTGCTCGCCCGCTCCTCGCTGGAGGTGGCCGTCCGCCCGGACCGGGCGGCCCGGGCCGCCACCGACTGCGAGACCTGGATGCGCAACCTCGGCCGGCTGGTCTCCGCCCCGCGCACCGGCCCCTCCTGACGGGGCACCGCGCATCCGCACCGTCCACAGCCACACGCAGTCGCACGCAGTCGCACGCGGCTGCGCGCAGCCGAACGCGCCGCACCGGCGCAGCCGTCACCCGAGCAAGGAGGACCAGCGATGACAGCGGCCGGGGCCGAGCAACCACCAGTGACCGTCCACGACCTGGCAACGCTGCTGCGCGCCCAGGGCGCCAATCAGGCGCACCTGCTCGAACAGCTCACCGACCTGGTGGAGAACGCCCTGGGCGGCCGGGGCCACCTCGACCGTTCGGCGCTCGAGGACGTGGCCGACCGGCTCGTCCGGAACTTCGCGGACGAGCTCGCCAGACGCAGCCCCTCTGCCCGGCCCGACCAGGAGCGGATGCACGCCTACGACATGATGCGACGTCAGTTCGCCGGGCCCTACGACGAGGAGGCCTCGCCGCTGTCGGCGGCGCGGCTGGTCTCGTTCTTCCCCCGTTCGGGTCCGGCCCACGCCCGGGTCACCCTCTCCCTGAAGAACGCCGCGCAGCCCGTCCAGGTGGCCTTCAGCACCGGACACGGAGGCGAGTCCGTGGCGGCCGAGATCCTCGAGGTGAACAGCCCCGCCGCCGGAGGGATCTGGTCCGTGACGGCCGCCGTGCCGGAGGCGGCTGCGGACGGGCCGATCACCGTGGAACTGACCGACGGCGGCAGCGTCACCTCGCCGTACGACTTCCTCATCACGACGGGACCGACCCGCCCGTCGAGGCCGGCGACGGCCGTCACCGGCGACTCCGGAACGAGGGACTGAGCATGTTCCAGCAACTGGCCCGGTGGTTCGCCACCCAGATCGAGGTGCAGGCGGCGGCGGGCGGCCAGAGCCCGCCCACCGGCGAGGAGTTGACCCGCCAGGCGACCGAGGCGGTGTGGCGGCTGCACCCGGTGCAACTGCTGCGCTTCGCGGAGGAGGCCTGGGCGTCCCGCCAGCGGTCCGCCGAACGGCCGGACCTGGCGCTGCCGGAGTACCTGCTGCACGGCACCGTGCCCGGCGAGGAGTCCGGCATCGCCGACCTGCTCCCCGGCCTCACCGAGACCTTCTACCACCCACCCGGCGTCCGGCGCCCGCTGCCGCCGGTCATCCCGAACGCGGACTGGTATCACATCGCGTACCCGTGCCTGCTGTCCTTCACCGGCATGGTGGACATCTTCCGGAAGGTCCTTCTCGAGTACGCGACGGACGAGCGTCTGGAGACCCCGAGCCCGGTCACCCGCGCCTGGCTGCGGACCACGGAGCAGCTCTTCTTCCGCGACCCTCCGCCGGGCTCCATCCTGTCCGTCACCAGCAGCCTGCGCCCCGACACGGACGCGGTCCTCGACAACGCGTTCTTCCGCGTCCTCGGAATGAAGCCACCGCCGCGCACCCGCACCGGCGGCCCCGATCCCGACTCCCAGGTGGGGGCGGCCAACCGTGAACTCCCGCGCCTGTTCGAGGACTTCCTCGGCCACGTGAAGACCGCCTCGGACAACCAGCTGAACACCAGCGGCCCCAACCCCAAGGACGACGCGGCCATCGCCAACGGCGCGCGCCGACTGCAGGACATGCTGCTCACCCGGCAGCGGGCCGGCAACCTGGCTCAGGTCGCCTTCGCCGCCACCTTCCGCTACGAGTGGTTCAGCCTCACCCTGTGCAGCGACAACCCGGTGATGACGGACCTCAAGATCGGCGGCAAGACCGAGGGCATGCGCCTGCTCAACACCGGCCTGCTGGTCGGCGTGCAGGCCCACCGGCACGCCGACCGGTTCTTCAGCCTGGCGCCCCGGGTGGCGGTGCTGTTCCGGCAGATCGAACTCGGGCGGTACAACAACCCCTCGGCGGTCAGCGTCCTCTACACCGAACCCCCGGGAAGCCCGAACCCGGTGCGCCGCGACCTGCTCGACATCATCAACCACTGGTCCGTCGCCACCGGCCGCGACATCGGGGCCCAGCGAACCACCGTCACCCTCCGCACTCCGCCTACCCCCCGACCTCCCGCACCCCGCGCACCGACGCCGCGGCCGACCGCCGCACTACCCGCCGCACCGCGCCCCGGCAGCTCGCCTCCACGGCGGATCAGCGGCTGACGGCGCCGCCCCGGCCCCGGCCGAGGGGGCCCGGGCGCGGTGGGTCAGGCGAGCGGTGGCCGAGTGGACGGCGCCCTTCACGATCAGGGCGAGCCACCAGCGGGCCAGCTCCCAGCGGATCTCCGGCTCCTCCGCGGGCAGACCTGCCGGCAGGTCGAGCTCGTCGATAACCTGGTCGAAGAGCCCCGTCGCCGCCTGCTCCTCGGAGCACCCGAGCCCGGCGAGCATCCGCGGCGAGGGGGAGTCGACGTCGACGACCAGCGCCGCCGACCCTGCCTGGATCAACTGGTCGGCCCGGCCCTGACGCCCCAGGCGGCGTTCCAGGGCCAGCGTCCGAAGGTCCACGAGCGCTTCTCGGGACTTTGGGAGCAGGGGTCGTACAGGGTCTCGTGCGGGAGGCCGGGTCGGGGATGCTGTTGTCCTCCCCGAGCACGTACGACCAGAACGGGACGGTGGCGCGGGCGTCGTCGAGCCGGGGGACATCGGCCAGGAAGGTCTTCGCGATCCGCACCGCGGCCTCGGACCGCTCCGGCCGCTCGCCCCACGCCGGGTGCCAGAAGCCGCTGTGCTCGAGGTCGAAGAGCACTTCCTCGACCGGCCGGTCGAGACTGTCGCGCAGCGCGCCGAGGTCCCCGCCGCCCCGCCAGTCCGGCCAGCGCTTGCCCACGGGTAGCCCGGCACCGAGGAAGACCCGATGGTCGGCCGGGAACCGGAAACCGAACCGCGCCTCCACCGCGTCCAGCTCCTCCTCGCTCGGCCCGGGCGCGAGGTGGGCGCCGTGCAGACGGTGGAGAGCGTCGGCGGCTTCGACGTTGAGAGGACGGGGCGGCTGGAGAGTCACCGGCGCCGCCCAGTCGGCGCGCTCCCTGATCGATCATCATTCATCCGGCCGGCCATCGAGTCCGGTCACAACCACCGGAGGGTCTTGCGCGGACGGCTCCGGCAGGAGATTGTTACGGCCATAACATTCTCCGAAGGAGCGAAGCACGTGCGCATCACCATCGCCGGCGCCGGCATCGGCGGCCTCGCCACCGCCCTCAGCCTGCACGCCGCCGGCCTCACCGACCTCACCGTCCACGAGGCCGCCCCCGAGATCCGCCCGCTCGGCGTCGGCATCAACCTCCTGCCGCACGCCGTCCGCGAGTTGACCGAGCTCGGCCTCGCCGACCGCCTCGCGGCGATGGCCGTGCCCACCGCCGAGCTCGCCTACTTCAACCGCTTCGGCCGGCCCGTCTGGTCCGAGCCCCGCGGCCTCGCCGCCGGCTACCGCTGGCCGCAGTACTCCGTCCACCGCGGCGAGCTCCAGATGCTCCTCCTCGACGCCGTCCGGGAACGCCTCGGCGCCGACGCCGTCCGCACCGGCAGCCGCATCGCCACCCTCGACCACGACTCCGACCTCCTCATCGGCGCCGACGGCATCCACTCCACGGTCCGGGCCGCCCTCAACCCCGGCGAGGGCGCGCCCCCGTGGAACGGCCTGGTCCTCTGGCGCGGCACCACCGTCGCCCCGCCCTTCCTGACGGGCCGTTCGATGATCATGGCGGGCGACGGCACCCAGAAGTTCGTCGCGTACCCGATCGGCGACGGCACCCGCGTCAACTGGATCGCCGAACAGCCCCTGGCCGGCGAAGCCCCGGACCGCGGCAACTGGAACCGCCCGGCCGAACCGGCCGCCGTCGCCGCCCACTTCGCCGACTGGCGCTTCGACTGGCTGGACGTCCCCGCCCTGATCACCGGCGCCGAGGCCGTCTACGAGTACCCCATGGTCGACCGCGAGCCGCTCGCCTCCTGGAGCGCGGACGGCGTCGTCCTGCTCGGCGACGCCGCCCACGCGATGTACCCGGTGGGCTCCAACGGCGCCTCCCAGGCCATCCTGGACGCCCGCGCCCTCGCCCACTCCCTCGCCACCACCGGCTCCACCACCGCGTACGAGGAGAACCGGCGCCCCGCCACCACCGCCCTCCAGCTCGCCAACCGGCAGCAGGGCCCCGAGGTGGTCATGCGGCTCGCCCACGAACGCGCCCCGCTCGGCTTCGACGACATCGAGGCCGTCGTCCCGCTCGCCGAACGCACCGCCATCGCCGAGGCCTACAAGCGCACCGCCGGCTTCGACCCGGCCGTCCTCAACTCCCGCCCCTCCTGGACCGTCCCGCAGTAGCCCTCACCCGGAGCACCTCAGCATGCACCTCGAACCCCTCGCCGACTTCACCGTCCAGGTCGCCACCCCGCTCGACCTCGGCCCCTCCCCCCAGGGCCACCGCCGCATCGTCCCGATCACCGGCGGCCGCTTCACCGGCCCCGACCTGCGCGGCGAGATCCTCCCCGGCGGCGCGGACTGGCAGCTCCTCCACCCGGACGGCACCATCGCCATCGACACCCGCTACACCCTGCACACCGACGACGGCGCCCACCTCCACCTCACCACCACCGGCCTGCGCACCGGCCCACCCGAGATCCTCGCCGCCCTCGCCGCCGGCCACCAAGTCCCCTCCACCGCCTACTACTTCCGCCTCTTCTGCCGCTTCGAGTCCGGCGACCCCCGCTACCAGTGGCTGACCCGCACCCTCGCCGTCGCCACCGCCACCCGCACCCCGGACGCCGTCCACTACACGGCCTTCGCCCTCACCTGAGCGGGTGTCACCCCCGCTCAGTAGCAGGTGGGGCGGCTCTGCTGCGCACCCGTCAGGTAGGTCTGCCGCTGGGCGCTGCTCAGCCCGGCGCCCAGCGCACAGAGCGACTTGATCACGGTCTCCGGATCGGCGAGCGAGGCGGCGCGGGTGAGCCGGATCCCTCCCTCCTGGGAGGCCGAGGCGAGCACCTGCCCGTCGGCGGAGAAGGCCACCGCGGTGACCGGGGCCGGATCCCCGTCCCCGTCCGTCTTCCCCACGTGGGTGGTGACGGTCTCCAGGAAGGCGCCGCCGGCCGCCTCCCAGAGCCGCACCCGTCCGTCCTGCCCGCCGGAGGCCAGTCTCCTCCCGTCCCGCGAGTAGGCGACGGCCGTCAACGGTCCGGCGCCCGCCTCGTCCCGGAGCGAGCGCACGGGCTTCCCGTCCTCCGCCCGGAGGATCCGGACCGTCCCGTCGTCCGCCGCGACCGCGACCGACGCACCGTCGGGGGAGACGGCGAGCGCGGCCGGCCGGGCCCCGTTCAGGCCGCTCTCCCAGAGTAGGTGCCCGTCCTCGGCCGACCAGCTCACCACCCGTCCGCCGGCCGAGGCCGCGACCACCGCGCGCTCCCGCAGGGACCAGCCGACCGACCGGAACTCGTCGCCCGCCCGGCCCTCCAGTTCGCGCAGCACCGTCCCGGCGTCCAGGTCCAGCAGCTCGACCCGGGTGCCCCAGGAGCCCACCGCCCGCTTGGCGTCGCGGGTGAACGCCGCCTCCGTCACCACCCGGTCGTACTCGGAGCGCACCCGGTGCTCCCGGGTGTCCCAGCGGACGAGTCCGCTCTGCACGGTCGCCAGGACGGCGCCGTCCGCGCTGAACCCCAGCCCCCAGCCCCGGCCGCTGCCGACCAGGGCGCCGACCGGCCAGGGGGCCTCGCCCGGCTCGGGTGCGCCCACCAGGGCGCCCTCGGCCGTCCCGGCCGCCAGCAGCTTGCCGTCGGGGCCGTACGCCAGCGCCCGGACCGGGCTGTCCGACCAGTCGAGGTCGCTGCTGCGCGGCCGGTCGGTGGTCCGCCACACCCAGACCGAGCCGTCGGACGCGGCCGCGGCCAGCCGGGCGCCGTCCGCGTCGAAGGCCACGTGCCCCACCCAGCCCGCAGGGCCGGTCAGTTCGACGCGCTGCTGACGGCTCGCCAGGTCCCAGATCCGCACCGGGGCGTAGAAGCCTCCGCTCGCCAGCGAGGTGGCATCCGCGGAGAACGCCAGAGCGGCCACCGACGGCTGCTCCGACGCCGGAGCGCCCTGCGCGGCCGGCGGGGTGACGTCCAGCACGGTGCTCCCCGTCCCGAGGTCCAGCACCCGAACGCGTTCGCCGGGGCCGCTCCAGGCGTACAGCCGGCCGTCCGCGCTCACCGTCCTGGTCCCGGCCGTGGCCGGCTCCGGGACCTGGACGTCCTTGCGGCGGTTGCCCGTCTCCAGGTCCCACCAGCTCAGGCGGCCCTGAGCCACCGTCACCACCGCCGGCCCCCCGGCGGCGGCCACCACGCCCAACAAGGTGCCCGGCACGGTCCGCCGGCCGGCCGTGTCCAGGTCGCGGAACACGAAGGTCGTCTCTCCCCGGCCGACCACCAGGTACCGCCCGTCCGGGCCGAAGCGCACCGTGTCCACCTCGTCGGCCATCGCGTCGGCCCCCTCCGGAAGGCGCACCGCCCCCGTGAGACGTCCGGTGTCCGCCTCCAGCACGCTCACCACGTGCCCGCGCCCGACCGCCAGCCGTGCACCGTCGGACGAGAGCGCAGCGGAGTCCGCCATCCAGCCGGGCAGCACCGGCGCCCCGCTGGGCGCCGCCAGGCGGATCGGGAGGTCGGACCGCCGCACGTCCAGCCGGCCGGCGCCCGTGGTGTCCATGCGCTGGACGCTCACCCCGTCCGTCCCGTTCAGGGCGGCCAGCCGGCCGGCGGTGAAGGCCAGGCCGCCCATCCCCCCGTTCGAGGAGACACCGACCACCGGCTGGTCCGCGTGCCAGCCCAGTGCCGTGCGCGCCTGCGGCGTGTCCGCCGCACGGAACGACTCGATCGCCAGACCCATCGACAGCAGCGGGTCGGTGGAGCGGAACACCCGTGACTGGTCCGCGAGGTGGCGCGAGACGGCCAGGCCGGCCTGCTCGCTCGCGGTGGCCGAGGCCTGCGCCGCCAACTCCCGCTGCACCGCGTTGTCGGCTCCCAGGACCCGGTTGCTCTCACGGGTCGTCAGGAGCACCGGGATCAAAGTGCCCGCGCCCGCGAGCAGCACGAACACCGCCACCAGTGCGGTCAGCTTCCTGCGGTCCGTCCGCCGGACCAGTTTGGCCGCGTCCGACAGGTCGGCCGCGAACCTGACGTCCACTCCCTCCGCCCGGGCCGCGGCCATGCCCTCGGTGCGGTTGGCCTTGGGCATCACCACCGCGAGCCCGCCCGCCCGCGCCGCCCGTACCTTGCGCTCGATGCTGCGACCACCGGCCAGCGCCCGCAGTTCGCCGCTCGCGCCCAACACGCCGGAGACCGCCGTCCGTTCGGCCAGCATCCGGATCCCGAACCACCTCCGGCCCGGGCGCAGGCGACGGCGGAGCTCCGAGACCGCGACCCCGAAAGCAGCGGACAGCGAGCCCTGGCGCACCTCCTCCACCGGGACGCCCTCCTGGGTCAGCGTCCAGAGCACGCACAGCCCGGACCCGGCGCCGCCGGCCGCCCCCCAGGCGTGGGCCAGGCCGGTGGCGAAGGCCGCGTCCACCCAGAGGAAGCCCATCGTCTCCGGGTCGGGGTGGAGCCCCGGCGGGCCGTCCCGCACCACCCACGCCGCCAGCTCGGCGTGCTGCCCGCCCACCTCCAGGTCCAGCAGCACCGGGATCCGCACCACCTGCCCCCTCCGCTGCGGGCGCCGCCCGAGCAGCACGAGCGCGAGCAGTAGCAGGAAACCCGCCGCCTGCGGGTCCGCCATCCGCTCCAGCGAGGGGAGCAACGGCCGCACCCGGTCCGGCAGTCCACCGACCGCGCCGAGGGCGGGCGGACCACCGCCCTCCACGGGGCCCGGGGCCGGCAGCAGCACCTGCGCGGCACGCCAGTGCCCGCCCGCCCGCTCGACCGCGGCCGACGCCCCGTCACCACCACCGATCGCCGACACCAGCTCCGCCACCGCGGCGACGGCGGCCTGCGCCGCCGACCGACCGGTGCCGGCCGCCAGGTACTCCAACTCCTGCAGCTCGGTGAGCCCCGGGGGGATCAGCAGACGACCGTTCCGGCCCAGCTCCTGGTAGAACTCTCCGTGGGGATCGGTCAGTTGAGCGACGGCGGCCGGGCCGCCGGAGGCCAGGGCCCGCGCGCAGCGGCGGACGAACTCCCCACCACGGCCTACCGGCTCGGACTCGGCCTGCTCGGCTCTGCGCACCGCTTCACCTGCCTACGGGGGACGAACGGACGGACGGAGGGACGGGGCGGAACGGCATCAGTCGCCCCCTCCCGCCCGCCCGCGGAGCACCGCCCTGGTCACCGGGTGGTCGAGGCCGAAGGTCATCCCGACGGCGGCCCACGCCTGCTGCCCCGGGCCCACCGAGTAGGCCACCGACCTCGCCACGGCGTCCGCGTGGCGCACCGTCAGCTCGGAGCTCCGGTGCAGCCCCCCGACCAGACGCGTCGTCAGCAGCTCCCCGGAGAACGGCACCTCCAGCAGCGCCGACCGGGCCGTCCCGGCGCCCCCGGTCAGCAGCAGGAGGTACTCCCGTGCCTCGCCCTCGCCGCCGAGCAGCACCACCAGCAGGTCCCCCGCCTCCGGCGGGGCGGAGGTCTCGGCCCGCAGCTCCACCTTTGCGCCGGAGGGGCTGCTGCGGGTCAGCCGGACCAGACCGTCCGGGCTCACCCAGTGCTGCGGCGGTTGGAGTGGCCGCTGCCCGGGCGGCCGGACCGGATCGCCGTCGGCACCTGCGGCGGCGGCGGGCGCCAACCGCGGGTAGGCGGGCAGCGCCGTCAGCGGCCCGGCCCAGCGCAGCCGCACCGAGCCGCCGTCCTCCCGGCCGGCGGGGGTGACCCGGACCCGGTCCGTCCGGTCCGTCCGGCGTGTCCGGAGCCACTCCCGCCACCGCGCCCCGTCGTCGGCGGCCGCCACGGCGGTCGACGCCAGGTCGAGCGCCACCGGCGGTACCAGGACCACCGGCCAGTGCTCGGCCGGACCGGAGAAGGGCGGCGGGACGTCGGAGGCCTCGGGCCGGTCCGGGCGCCGCCCGCCGAGCACCGTCAGCAGTCCCGGGCGCAGCGCGGCCAACTGCTCCTCCGCCGCCTCGAGCAGCGCCCGCGCACCGGAGTGCGGCGCCGCCGACTCCGGGTCCCGCTCGGCTCCCGGCTCCCGCTCGTGGTCCCGCTCCGACTCCCGTTCCCGCTGGACGGCCCGGCGCAGGGCGAGCACCAACTCCCGCAGGCCGTCCGGCACGACGGGCAGGCCGAGCCCGGCGAGGTGCGAGGTCGCGTCCCGGTCGGCCGGCCCGTCGTCGGTCATCCGCACCAGCAGCGCCGCGTCCGCGCTGCCGGGCAGCAGGCGGGCCAGCTCCCGGGCCCACCCGTGGGCGCGGGGGTCGGACCACCGGGCCAGCGCGTAGCCGGCGGCGATCCAGGCCAGGCGGTCGGGCACACCGCCGGTGCCCTCGGCCAGCACCACCTCCGTCACCGCGCGGGCGGAGCGCAGATCGCCGACCGACAGGAAGCCGAGCAGGGTACGGGCGGTGCCGGGCGCGAGTGCCGCCACCACCCGCCCCGCGCCGCCGGGCCGGCCGATCAGTAGCGCTCCGTCCGGCGGCACCGCCGTCATCACGGGTTCCTCCGGCTCGCCCAGCACGAGCACCGACCCGGTGGGGAGCGCCTCGGCGGCGAGGTAGCCCGACCACCCGAGGTCCACCCTGGCAGCGCCCTCCCGGCTCGTGACCCGGCGCCAGCCGGACGGCGCGGGCTGCCAGCAGGACGAGGCCACCACGTCCTCGGGCGGTCCCTCCGGGTCCCGGGGCGACCGCGGCGAACGCTCCGGCACCACGACCGGCACCGGCCGGCCGTCCCGGGGCGGCCGTCGGTCCTCCGGGGCCGGGACGTCGAGGGTCACGGTGAGGACCCCGGCGGCCGGGTCGGCCTCCGCCGCCGGGATGCTGACGGTGTGCCAGGCGTGCCGCCCGTCGGGCGTCCGCAGCCGCAGGCCGAGCCGCTGCCCGGCGGGGAGGCCGAGCAGCGTTCCGGCACCGGACCGGACCACCGCCTCGGCGACGAACGCCAGCCGCTCGTCGAAGAGTTCGGCCACCCCGAGCACCGCCCCGGGCCGCGCCCCGCCGGCCGGGCAGGTCAGCCGGACCGCCACCGTCACCGCGGGCTCACCCGGACCTCGCCGTGGCAGACCGGGGGGATGCAGTAGGCCTTGGCGCTGCCGTCGGTCCAGTCCCCGTCCGGGAAGGTGGCGTGCAGGTCGTACACGGCGGGCGACGCGTACCCGCGCCAGTGGCCCGGCGCACGTTCCCGGCGCGCGGTGGTCAGGCCGGTGGCGGAGTCGGTGAGGGTGAGGACCGCGGTGTCGACGGCCTCCGGCGGCGCGCTGCCGAGCTGGAAGGGGACCGGCGGCAGGACCTCGGGGACGCGGAGGACGCCCCCTCCGCCCGACTGGCCCGTGACGGTGACCTCCTGCCGGGGCTGGTCGTCGCCCTGGAGCCGCCAGTCAACCAGTTCCCGGACCCGGCCGCCCAGGTCGTCGACGTGGACCCGCCAGACCCCGTCCGCGCTGCGGTTGTCGGCGGCGAGGCCGCCGACCGCGTCGCAGAGGGCTTCGGCGAAGTGGCTGGGCCTCCCGGGCGGGCCGAAGGCCGCCGCGCCGAAGCCGGTCGCGTGGATGACGGGGGCACTGGTACGCGGCGGCGGCTTCCGATCGGAGCGGGGCTCGGCCAGCGCCCGGGCGTCCGTCCGGGCCGCCGGGCCGGTGCCGCGCCAGCGGGTGCGGCAGGTGTCGAGGAGGTACACCTGGCTCCGGGCCGGGGAGTTCGCCATCCCCTCGTAGGTGCGCTGGAAGTCGACGGCTCCCGCGAAGCGCCGGTGCGGGACCTCGTTGAAGTCCTCCAGCAGCAGGACCTGTTGGGTCCAGTCGACGGCCAGGCCGTGGCCGCAGTAGTAGAACAGCGCGATCGCGTCCGGGTTCGAGCACCGGCGGTGCCAGCGGTCGAAGGCGGCGGCCACGCCGTCGAAAGTGGCCCGTTCGACCTCCTTCCCGCCCCGGACGACCGGGCCGTCGGCCGACACGGCGAGCTCCACGCTGGCCACCGGGACCGGGACCAGGCCGGGGCCCCGTCGGGCGTCGCGCTCGGCCAGGTCGGTGAACCAGTCGGCGACGGCCAACGCGCCGGCCGGGGCGCTGGTCAGTTCGACGATCTCGCGGCCGGTGTCGTCCTCGTCGTCCCGGACGGCGGAGCCGCAGTACGGGTAGTGGCCGACACCGATCGCGAGCACGTGCAGCTGGGCTCCGCTCACCGCGTGCTCGGCCAGGGTGGTCATCCGGTGGCCTCCGCGAGCCGGGCGGCCAGCCGGGCGTGGAAGTGGGCCTTGCCGAGGTAGGCACCGTGGGCCCACAGCGCGCCGGAGGAGTAGCGCAGGTCGCTCACCCGGTCGAACACCGGGGCCGCCAGGAAGGCCAGCGGGTCGTTGAGGTCCACCACGTTCGTCCACTGCCCGATGTTCTCCGGAACGGCGCCCACCGGGGCGGCCAGCGCACCGAGTTCGGCGAACAGGCCGACCTGGGAGCCGACCGTCACCAGCACGTCCACCCGGAGGTCCGGACGGAACGCGCTGAGCACGTCGTAGGCGATCACCCCGCCCAGGCTGTGCGCGACCACCACCACGGGCAGCCCCGAGGGGTTGTCCCGGACCGCGTCCTCCAGGGCCTCCACCACCGCGCCGACGATCGGGCCCGGCCGCTCCGGGGTGCCCCGGTGGGCCAGGTAGGCGGCGATGTCGCCGATCGAACGGGGCACCGCACGGCGGGAGGCGGCGCGCACCAGCCGGACGGTGGTCCCCTGCTCGTCCTGCTGCTCGACCGCGGCGCGCAGCCGGGTGACCACCCGGCCGAGCGCGGCCCAGGCGTCGTCGAGCAGCGAGAAGCTCTCCCGGCCCGGCTCGTCACCGAGCAACTGCCGCAAGCGCTCCAGGAGTTGACGGTCGTCCGAGACCTCGTCGAGCAGTCCGGCGGCGGCCCCGGACCGGGCCCACTCCAGCAGACGGCCGGCCAGGTCGGCCAACTCCCCCGGATCCGCGTCGGATTCGACCTCGGAGATCTCCAGGAAGAGCAGGTCGACGGCGTCGACGGGCGAGCGGCGAGCGGTCTCCAGGACGTACCGCTGCGCGGCGTCCGGGCCGAACTCGGCCTCCAGCGCCGCCCGCAGGCCCTCGTCCTCCGGACCGTCCTGCGGACCGAAGGCCTCCAGTCCACGACGGCCCGGGAAGGAGGCGCCGCCGCGGGCCAACGCCCCGGCGAGCGACCCCCAGTAGGGGTTCAGCACCCGGTCCGGCACTCCCTTGGCGGTGACCGCCAGTGCGTGCCGCCGGAAGAGCGCGTCCCGCAGCTCCCTCTTGCGACGGTAGGCGCGGCCCTGCCGGTTGGCGATGCCGTGGACGTAGACCAGTGGCACGATCCCTCCTCAGCCGCGCGCGACCGGCCCGCGGCCGGTCCAGTCTCGCAGCTGCCCGGCGGCTCCGTGGGGGGTTCGACGATCCCGGACGGCGGGGAGGGAGCGCGAGCGCGGAGGATCCCCGCGACGGCCCCGGCCGCACCGCCCCCGGCCGCGGTCACGGCCGCTCCGGATCGACCCCTTCGGTGAAGTCGCCCAGATGCAAGGGCAGTTCGGACGGTCCCGCGCGCAGCAGCTCGGCGAGCGGCACGGCCATCCGCTCGGGGTAGACGGTCTCCTCGGTGGCCGCGAGCTCGTCGAGGGTCCACCAGTGGTGGCCGTGGGTGGCCTCCGTCGAGTCGACGCGGATCCGCCCGGCCTCGGCGGCGGTGATCCTCACCAGCCGGTACTCCTCGCGCTGGTCGTAGGCCTGCCCGTCGTAGGTGAAGAACGCCCGCCGGGTCCAGGCCACCGGGCCGAACCGCCCGGCGGGCAGCGCCAGTGTGGTCTCCTCCCGCAACTCCCGCACGGCGGCGCCGAGATGGTCCTCTCCCCGGTCCACCCCGCCGCCGACGGTGAACCACCACCGGTGGCCCGCCCGGCGGGGATCGCCCCCGCACAGCAGCAACAGCCGCTCGGCCTCGTCGACCAGCAGCACCCTCGACGCCTCACGCCTGCGCAGCTCCACGACCACCGACCCTACCCCCGCACCGGCGGGGCCCAACCCGCCGCGTGCAGCCGCTCGAAGCCCTCCAGCAGCAGGTCCAGCGCGAACTCGAACTCGAACTGGTCGTCACATCCGCCGCCGACCACCGACGCCTCGTCATGACCGCCCCCCGCCAGCTCCGCCAGCCGGGGGAAGGCCGCCACGAACGGAGCCGGCGGCGGCCCGGACCCGCCCGCAGCCTGGAACAGCTCCTGACTGAACCCCAGCAGCCGGCTCCCCATCGCGTGCATCACGTGGTGCGTCAGCTGCACCGACAGCCCCCCGCCCCGGAACGCGCCCGCCATCGCGTCGAGGTACGCCAGCACGGCCGCCGTCGGCACCGGCCGGGCCTCGATCACCCGCGCCGCCCAGGGGTGCCGCAGCAGCGCCGCCCGGGCCGAGAGCACCCGCGCCCGCACCACCCCCCGCCAGGGCCCCTCCCCCACCGGGTCGATCTCGGCGATCACCGCGTCGACCATCCCGTCCAGCAGCTGCTCCTTGTTGGCGACGTGCTTGTAGAGCGCCATCGGCACCACGCCGAGCTCCTGGGCCAGCCGCCGCATGCTCAGCGCCTCGATCCCGATCGCATCCGCCAGCTCGACCGCCGCCGCCAGCACCCGCCCCCGGTTCAACGGCTCCCGCCGCCCCGCACCGGCCACCCCGCACCACCCCTCTCATCAGCACCGCTTGACCGAGTGTACGGCGTACGCCTACCGTGACGGGCCATCAGCAGGTGTACGCCGTACACCGTGTCGAGGGGGCCGTCATGCACCAAGACCGGAAGACCGCCGTCATCACCGGCGTCCTGTTCCTGCTCACCGAAGTCGCCGCCGTCGCGGGCCTGTTGCTCTACCAACCGCTGCTGGACGGCCGGGAGGGCGCCGGACAGCGCGCGCTGTCCGGCGCCCTCGCCGAGATCGTCCTGGTCACCGCCGTGGTCGGCACCGCCACCGCGCTCCACCCGGTGCTCAGCAGGCGCAGCGCGGCGGCCGCCCACGCCTACCTGGCCGGACGGCTGCTCGAAGGTGCGGTGATCGCCGTCGGCATCCTGGCCGTGCTCACCCTGGTGACGCTCCCTCAGCAGCCCGGCCCCGCGCGCGAGCTGCTCACCGCCCTCCACGCCAGGACCTTCCTGCTCGGTCCGAACGTCGCCCTCGGCCTCAACACCACCGTGCTGGCGTACGCGCTCCACCGGGCCCGGCTGCTCCCCCGCCCGATCACCGTCCTCGGCCTGCTCGGCGGCCCGCTGATCCTCGCCTCCGCCGTCGCCGTCCTGTTCGGCGCGTACCAGCAGGTCTCGGCCGCCGGCTCGCTCGCCGCCCTCCCGGTCCTCGCCTGGGAGCTCGCCCTCGCCGTCCACCTGCTCGCCCGAGGGTTCAAGGAGCCTCAGCCGATGTCGAGCGGATCCACCCGGATCTTCACCGAGTCCGGCGGCCGCAGCGCCACCCGGGCGATCTGAGCCGCCTTCAGCGCGGCCGCCAGCGCGGCCCCCTGACCGGGCGCCACCCGCAGCAGCGCCCGCTCCAGCTCGACGCCCCGCCCGCCCGAAGCCGGTACGGGCCCCAGCACGTCCGCGCCCTCCGGCAGGCGGATCAGCCCGAGCAGGTCCTCGACCGCCTGCGCGGAGCCGGTCACCGAGGCCATCCGGGAGACGGGCGGGAAGTGCAGCTGGGCCCGTTCCGCCAGCTCCAACCCCGCGTGCCCGGCCGGGTCCCAGCGCACCAGCGCCTGCACCGGCCGGGCGGTCGGCTCGGCGACCACCACCACCGCACCGCCCTCCTCCGCCGGCCGCACCAGCCCCGCCGCCGCCATCCACAGCCGCAGCGCCTCCTCGCCCGCCCGCAGGTCGGGGCGGCCGAGCAGCGCCCAGCCGTCCAGCAGCAGCGCCGCCGCGTACCCGCCCTCGGCCACCGGCTCGGCCCCCGGCGTGGAGATCACCAGCGCGGGCTCCCCCGACACCACCGACAGCACCGAATCCCGCCCGGACGTGCGCACCGGCACCCGGGGGAAGGCCTTGCCCAGCTCCTCCGCCGTCCGCCCCGCCCCGACCACCTGCGCCCGCAGCCGGAACGAGCCGCACTCCACGCAGTGCCAGTCCCGCTCCTCCCGCCCGCACCAGGCACAGCTCAGCACCGCCCCGGCCGCGCCCGCCGCCAACGGTCCCTCACACGTCCGGCAGCGCGCGGGAGTCCGGCACCGCCCGCAGGCCAGCCTGGGCACGTAGCCGCGCCGGGGCACCTGGATCAGCACCGGCCCGTGCGCCAGCGCGTCCCGGGCCGCCTCCCAGGCCGGCCTCGGCAGCCGGGCGAACTGCGCGGCCTCGTCCCGCCCCTGGTCCTGGTCGGTCACGGTCCGCACCCGCGGAGCCGTCGCACGCACCACCGCCCGCGGCGCCGCCAGCGGCCGGGCCCACCCGGTGGAGAGCAGCTGCGCCGCCTCCACCGTCATCGACAGCCCGCCGAGCAGCACCCCGGCCTTCTCCTCCGCCGCCCGCAGCAGCGCCACCTCGCGCACGTGCGGGTGCGGGGCGCGCTGGTCGCTGTGGTTGCCGTCGCCGTCGTTCCACACCACCACCAGCCCGAGGTCGCGCACCGGGGCGAACATCGCGGCCCTGGTCCCGATCACCGCCCGCACCGAGCCCCGGCTGACGGACAGCCAGCGCCGGTACCGCTCACGCGGCCCGAGGTCGGCGGCCAGCGCGACGTGCCGGCCCTCGCCGAGCAGCGCCGTGAGCGCCTCGTCCACCCGGGCCACCGAGCGGCCCTCGGGCAGCACCACCAGCGCACCCCGGCCCCCGGCCAGGGTGGCGGCCACCGCGCGGGCGATCTCCCCCGGCCAGTCGGGCCCGGGCAGCGCCGTCCAGACCGCGCGCGGGGCCACCCCGTCCCGAAGGGCCGTCAGGTACTCCGGGCCCTCCTCGTACCGGGCCCAGCTCTCCGCCGAGGGGAACGGCGGTGCGGGCAGCGGCTCCGGCGAGGCCTCCGCCTCGGCCTGGGCGTGCCGCGGCGGCACCGCCAGCTGGAGCACGTCGGCCAGCGAGCCCGCGTAGCGGTCGGCGACGGTGCGGCACAGCCGCAGCAGAGCGGGCGTCAGCACCCGCTCCGGGGAGAGCACCTGGGCCAGCGGGGCCAGCACGCCGGGGAAGTCGGAGTGCTCCAGCCGGGCCACCACGAAGCCGTCGTGGAGCTCACCGCCCTCGCGCCGCCCGTTGGTCCCGACCCGGGCGCCGAAGCGGACCCGGACCCGGACGCCGGGCTGGGCCTCGTCCGCCAGGTTGGCGGGCACCGCGTAGTCGAAGAACTTGTCCAGGCTGAGCAGCCCCTTGTCCACCACCACCCGGGCCACCGGCAGCTGCTCGGCCAGCTGCGCGCCGCGCCACGTCCGGGGCTTGGCCCTGCGGACCGTGTCCCGGATGAAGGCCAGCTGCTCCCCGGTGTCGGCCACAGCGCCGTTGTCCGTGCTGCCGTCGTCTGTGCTGCTCATCGTTCCCCACATCTACCAGACCGCACCGACGACACGACGAAGCGGCGGCCACCCCGCGAGGGGTGACCGCCGCTTCGACGAGAGGCGTCAGGCCTGGACGGCCTTCTTCAGCTGCTCGACCCGGTCGGTCCGCTCCCAGGTGAAGTCCGCGTCGTCGCGGCCGAAGTGGCCGTACGCGGCGGTCTTCGCGTAGATCGGGCGGAGCAGGTCGAGGTCGCGGATGATCGCGGCCGGGCGGAGGTCGAAGACCTCGGAGACCGCGGCCTGGATCTTCAGCACCGGGACGGTCTCGGTGCCGAAGGTCTCCACGAACAGGCCGACCGGCTCGGCCTTGCCGATCGCGTAGGCGACCTGGACCTCGGCGCGCGAGGCCAGGCCCGCGGCGACGATGTTCTTGGCGACCCAGCGCATGGCGTAGGCGGCCGAACGGTCCACCTTGGACGGGTCCTTGCCCGAGAAGGCGCCGCCACCGTGGCGGGCCATGCCGCCGTAGGTGTCGATGATGATCTTGCGGCCGGTGAGGCCGGCGTCGCCCATCGGGCCGCCGATCTCGAAGCGGCCGGTCGGGTTCACCAGCAGGCGGTAGCCGTCGGTCACCAGCTTGATGCCGTCGTCGGCCAGGCGCTTGAGCTCCGGCTCCACGACGAACTCGCGGATGTCCGGGGTCAGCAGCGAGTCCAGGTCGATGTCGCTGGCGTGCTGCGAGGAGACCACCACGGTGTCGAGGCGGACGGCCTTGTCACCGTCGTACTCGATGGTGACCTGGGTCTTGCCGTCGGGGCGCAGGTACGGGATCTGGCCGTTCTTGCGCACCTCGGACAGCCGCTTGGAGAGGCGGTGCGCCAGGGTGATCGGCAGCGGCATCAGCTCGGGGGTCTCGTCGCTCGCGTAGCCGAACATCAGACCCTGGTCGCCGGCGCCCTGCTTGTCGAGGTCGTCCTCGTCGCCCTCGACACGGGCCTCGTACGCGGTGTCGACGCCCTGCGCGATGTCGGGCGACTGCGCGCCGATCGAGACCGAGACGCCGCAGGAAGCGCCGTCGAAGCCCTTCTTCGAGGAGTCGTAGCCGATCTCCAGGATCTTCTCCCGGACGAGCTGCGCGATCGGCGCGTACGCCTTGGTGGTGACCTCACCGGCGATGTGCACGAGGCCGGTGGTGATCAGCGTCTCGACGGCGACCCGCGAGGTGGGGTCGGCCGCGAGGAGCGCGTCCAGGATGGTGTCGCTGATCTGGTCAGCGATCTTGTCGGGGTGCCCCTCGGTGACGGACTCCGAGGTGAACAGGCGGCGAGACACAGCGCTCCCTGGGGTTGCAGCGGCTGCTGACTGAATGCCCGGGTGTCCGGACATCCGGAAAGACTTTGATTCCGCGAGTGTAACGGTCCGCTACCAGGTGGCGGCACTCCCCCCTCAAAGATTGAGACGTATTCGACCACGCCTCCAGCTCAGCCCAAGCGGGTTCCGACCGCGTCCCAGACCGCGTCGGCCAGCGATTCCTTGGGCCCGTCGGCGATCTCGGTCTCGGTTCCGTCCGCGCTCAGCAGAACCGCCGCATTGGTGTCCTGACCGAAAGCCTTACCGCCGCCCACTTCGTTGACGACCAGGAGGTCGCAGCCCTTGCGCGCCAGCTTGGCCCGCCCGTTGGCGAGCACGTCGTCGGTCTCGGCGGCGAAGCCGACCACCACCTGGCCCGGGCGGGCCCGGTGGGCGGAGAGCTCGGCCAGGATGTCGGGGTTGCGCACCAGCGCGACCGGCGCGGGGTCCTGCCCGTCCACCTTCTTGATCTTCCCGGTGGCGTACTCGGCCGGGCGGAAGTCGGCCACCGCGGCCGCCATCACCACGGCGTCGGCGTCGGCCACCGCCTTCAGCGCCGCGTCCCGCAGCTCCAGCGCGGTGGAGACGTGCACCACGTCCACCCCCGCCGGGTCCGGCAGGGTGGCGTTGGCGGAGAGCAGGGTGACCCGGGCGCCGCGGGCGGCGGCGGTGGTGGCCAGCGCGTAGCCCTGCTTGCCGGAGGAGAGGTTGCCCAGGTAGCGCACCGGGTCCAGCGGCTCGCGGGTGCCACCGGCCGAGACCACCACGTGACGGCCGGTCAGGTCGGCCTCCAGGCCGCCGCGCTCCAGCACCCGGCGACAGGCCTCGAAGATCGCGGCCGGCTCGGGCAGCCGGCCCTTGCCGGTGTCCTTGCCGGTGAGCCGGCCGACGGCGGGCTCCAGCACGATGACGCCGCGGCGGCGCAGGGTGGCCACGTTCTCCTGGGTGGCCGGGTGCTCCCACATCTCGGTGTGCATGGCGGGGGCCAGGACCACCGGGCAGCGGGCGGTGAGCAGGGTGTTGGTGAGCAGGTCATCGGCCAGGCCGTGGGCGGCCTTGGCCATCAGGTCGGCGGTGGCCGGGGCCACCACCACCAGGTCGGCCTGCTGGCCGATCCGCACGTGCGGGACCTCGTGCACCCGCTCCCAGGTCTCGGTGGCGGCCGGCCGGCCGGAGAGGGCGGCCCAGGTGGCCTCGCCGACGAAGTGCAGCGCGGCGGCGGTCGGCACCACGGTCACGGCGTGGCCGGACTCGGTGAACCGGCGCAGCAGCTCGCACGCCTTGTACGCGGCGATGCCGCCGCTCACGCCGAGGACGACACTGGGCGGGCTGGCGTTCATCGCGGTGGCTCTCTCTGCCGGGCGGGCGGGGACGAGCCCCACCCTACGACCCATCAGAAGCCCGTCGCACCATGGCCCGCGACACACCGCGCGCGCCCCCGGGAACGCCGCAGGGCCCGTCGGAGCATCAGCTCCGACGGGCCCTGCGGTGACGTACCGGGAGACTCAGGCGGCCTCGACGGCCTCGGCCGTCAGCATGCCCGCGTTGATCTCGCGCAGCGCGATCGACAGCGGCTTCTCGTGCACGTGGGTGTCGACGAGCGGGCCGACGTACTCGAGCAGGCCCTCACCGAGCTGCGAGTAGTACGCGTTGATCTGACGCGCGCGCTTGGCGGCGTAGATGACCAGGCTGTACTTCGAGTCGGTCGCCTCGAGCAGCTCGTCGATCGGCGGGTTGATGATGCCCTCGGGCGCGGTCATGGAAGAGGACACGCGAAAACCTTCCGAAAGAAGAAACAAATCCTGAGCAGAACTGTCTGCTCAGGCTACACCGAGCAACCGTAGCAGTTCGGCCGAGACCTGCTCGACGGAGTGGTTGACCAGCGTGGTGTCGAACTCCGGCTCGGCCGCGAGCTCGACCTTGGCGGCCTCCAGCCGGCGGTCGATCACGTCCTGCGGCTCGGTGCCGCGGCCGGTGAGCCGGCGGACCAGCTCCTCCCAGCTCGGCGGGCCGAGGAAGACCAGCTGGGCCTCGGGCATCGACTCCCGGACCTGCCGGGCGCCCTGGAGGTCGATCTCCAGCAGGACCGGCTTCCCGCTCGCCAGCTTCTCCAGCACGGCCGCGCGCGGGGTGCCGTAGCGGTTCCCGGCGAACACGGCCCACTCCAGCAGTTCGCCGTTGGCGACCAGCTTCTCGAACTCGTCGTTGTCGACGAAGTAGTAGTGGACCCCGTTCTTCTCGCCGGGCCGCGGGTGCCGGGTGGTGACCGACACCGAGAGCCAGAGCTCGGGGTGCTGCTTCCTCAGATGAGCGACGACCGTGCTCTTGCCGACCCCCGAAGGGCCGGAGAGCACGGTCAGCCGCGGACGTTCACTCATGCACCGATTATCCCGGATCGCGGACGATCCGGGGACCACCGGGTCGGCTTTCGGCCGAGGTCAGGAGGCGGTGGAGCCGAACTCCCGCTCCAGCGAAGCGATCTGGTTCGTTCCGAGCCCGCGGACGCGGCGGCTCTCGGAGATCCCCAGGCGCTCCATGATCTGCTTGGCGCGGACCTTGCCGACGCCGGGCATGGACTCCAGCAGTGCGGAGACCTTCATCTTGCCGATGACCTCGTCGTCGGCCTTGCCCGCCTTGATCACGTCGTGCAGCGAGGCACCGGAGTGCTTCAGCTTGTTCTTCACATCGGCGCGCTTCCGACGGGCTTCGGCAGCCTTCGCGAGCGCGGCGGTGCGCTGTTCAGGGGTAAGGGGCGGAAGAGCCACGCCGTTCACCTCAGGTGTAGATGGAAGGAAATGAGCTATGACTGGGTGGTGCCTTCGAAGCGCACCGAGCGCAGAACCTCACGGCTCTGACCTGCGAGAGCAACGGTTCCGCCGCCCCTCGGTGACCTCTCGCCGGACACTACCCAACTTGAGGCCGCACGTCAGGAAAAGAACACGAAAAGTCCTGGTCAGCCAAGGTCGACCAGGACTTTTCCGGGCAAATCAGCCGCCCTGACGACCCATCCGCCGGGCCGCTGTGACGCGCCTCACAGGGCGCCCGTCATGAACTGCGTCACTTCACCACGGCGGCGATCTCCTCGACGAAGCGCTCCGAGGCAGCCCGCAGGGCCGCCACCGAGGGCCCGTGCTTGAGCACGTCCCGGCTCACGCTGGGCAGGACGTTCCCGACCGAGTCGCCGAACACCCGCGGCAGGTCGGCCGCCGTCGCCCCCTGGGCGCCGACCCCGGGGGCCAGCAGCGCGCCGTTGATCGCCAGGTCCGCCCCGGCCTCGGCCAGGGTGGCGCCGACCACCGCGCCGAAGGAGCCGAGCGGCTCGGCGCCCGCGTTCTCCGCCCTCAGCCGGTTCAGCACGCCCTGGGCCACCGTCAGCCCGTCGGCGCCGACGGCCCGCTGGACCTCGTGGCCCTCGGGGTTGGAGGTGAGCGCCAGCGCGAACAGGCCGCAGCCGTTCGCCTTCGCCAGGTCCACGGCCGGCTGCAGCGAGCCGAAGCCCAGGTACGGCGAGACGGTCAGCGCGTCCGAGAACAGCGCCCGGTCCGGCGACAGGAAGGTCTCCGCGTAGGCGGCCATCGTGGAGCCGATGTCGCCGCGCTTGGCGTCCATCAGCACCAGCGCGCCGGCCTCGCGGGCCTCGGTGACGGTCCGCTCCAGCACCGCGATGCCCCGGGAGCCGAACCGCTCGAAGAACGCGGCCTGCGGCTTGAGCACCGCCACCTCACCGGCCAGCGCCTCGACCACCGTGCGGCTGAAGGTCTCCAGGCCGGCGATGTCGTCGTTCAGGCCCCAGGCGGTGAGCAGCGAGGCGTGCGGGTCGATGCCCACGCAGAGCCGGCCCCGGGCCTCCAGGGAGGCGGCGAGGCGGGTACCGAAGGGAGCGAGCGTCATGACGGCCTTTCAGGTGGATTCCGCGCGGTGGGCGTACCCCACCGCGTCCGTGTACGAGGCGAAGCCCCTCGCCGCCAGCTCGGTGCGCAGCTCGTCGAGGATGCGCAGCGGGGCGGTGGGGTCGTGGAACAGCGCGGTGCCGACGGCGACGCCGGCGGCACCGGCCAGGGTGAACTCCAGGGCGTCCAGCCCGGTCCGGAGCCCGCCCATGGCGAGGATCGGCACCCTCGGGATCCGGTCGGCCAGCATCTCCGCGTGCACCTGGTGCACGCAGCGCACGGCCAGCGGCCGGATCGCCGGGCCGGACAGCCCGCCGGCCGCACCGCCCGGCACCGGGCGCATGGTGACGGGGTCGATGGCCATCCCGAGGGGGGTGTTGATCAGGGACAGTCCGTCGGCGCCGGCCTGCACGCAGGCGGCGGCGATCTCGGTGACCGAGGTGACGTCCGGGGAGAGCTTGGCGTAGACCGGCAGCTGGGCATCGGCCGCGCGGCGCACCGCCCGGACCACGTCGTAGGAGGTGGCGGGGTTGCAGGCGAAGACCTGGCCGCGGTCGGCGGCGTTCGGGCAGGACAGGTTGACCTCGACGCCGACCACCCCGGGCTGCCCGTCCAGCGCGGCGGTGACCTCGGCGAACTCCTCCAGCCGCTCCCCCGCGACCGAGACCACCACCCGGGCGCCGCGCTCGGCCAGCCAGGGCAGCTCGGTCCGGACCAGGTGCGCGACGCCGACGCCCTGCAGGCCGACGCCGTTGAGCATCCCCGACGGCGTCCGTGCCGTCCGCGGCGCGGGCCCGCCGGCGCGCGGCTCCCGCATGACCGTCTTGGTGGTGACCGAGCCCAGCGCGTCCAACGGCACGAACTTGGCCAGCTCCCGGCCGTACCCGGCGCAGCCCGAGGCGGTGGTCAGCGGGTTCGGCAGCGTACGGTGCCCCAGCGGGGCGGTCAGGTCGATCTCCCGAGGGTCCATCAGGCCGCCTTCCCCGTCTCCGCCCAGCGCACCCGCGCCCCGTCGAACACCGGCCCGTCCGTACAGGACCGCACCGACCGGCTCACCCCGTCGGCCCCGATCACCGGTAGCAGACAGGCTGCGCAGAGCCCCGTCCCGCACGCCATCGCCTCCTCCACCGCCGTCCAGCACCGTGCGCCCAACTCACCTGCGACAGCCGCGACTTCGGCCAGCATCGGGGTCGGCCCGCAGGCGTACACCACGGTGGCGTCGATCGCCTTCAGCGCCTGCGCGACCACCTCGGTCACCACCCCGGCCAGCCCCGCCGAACCGTCCTCCGTCACCACCAGCACGTCCTGCGTCAGCTCCCGGGCCGCCTCCGTCCCGAACAGCCGCTCCTCGCTCGCCGCCCCCAGGATGAACCCGACCTGCCCGCCCCGCCGCCGGATCCCCTCCGCCAGCCCGAACAGCGCCGCGCTCCCGTACCCGTCGGCCACCAGCAACGCACTCACCGGCCCCTCCGGCACCGGGAACGGCGTCCCCAGCGGAGCGATCAGACTCAACCGGTCCCCCACCCGACTGCGCACCAACTCCCGTGTCCCCGGCCCGCGTTCGGCCACCACCAGCTCGACCGTCCCGCCCCCGACGTCCGCCCGGTGGATCCAGAACGCCCGCCCCCGCAGCATCACGAAGTGCCCCGGCCCGACCCGCCGCGCCACCTCCGGAGCCCGCAGCACCAACCGCCGGTACGCCCCGGCCGGCGCCGACTCCACCAACTCCGCCTCGGTCACCACTGGATGGGCCATCGGTTCTCACTTTCTCGGGAACGTCCAGAACCAAGAACGAGCCTCGGACCATTCGGCAACCAGGGTCAGCGACAGCAGGGGCGCGAGGAACTGCGCGAAGGGGAACGGCACTTGCCGCACTCCGCGCCGCGCAGTCACCCCCGCCCACGGACCGGCGCTCAGGCCTTCGCCGTCCCGACCGCCTCCGCGATGCTCTTGTACCCGCTCGCCTTCAACCGCGCCGCCAGCCCCCGGTGCAGCTTCCGCATCCAGAACGGCCCCTCGTAGATGAACGCGCTGTACCCCTGCACCAGATCGGCCCCGTGCGTGATCCGCTCCCACGCGTCGTCCGCCGTCTCGATGCCGCCCACGGCGACCAGCACCAGCCGACCCTCCGTCCGCGCCCGGAGCCGCTGCAGCACCTCCAGCGACCGCGCCTTCAGCGGGGCCCCGGACAGCCCGCCCATCCCGATCTCCTCCACCCGGGCCGCGGACTCCTTGAGCCCCTCCCGCCCGATGGTGGTGTTGGTCGCGATGATCCCGTCCAGCCCGATCTCCATCGCCATGTCGGCGATCGCGTCGATGTCCTCGTCCGCCAGGTCGGGCGCGATCTTCACCAGCAGCGGCACGTGGTGCGGCACCGACCGGTCCGCCGCCCGCCGCACGTCGACCAGCAGCGGTGCCAGCG
The DNA here is from genome assembly GCF_053602875.1 of Kitasatospora sp. NPDC004289. NCBI lineage: Bacteria > Bacillati > Actinomycetota > Actinomycetes > Kitasatosporales > Streptomycetaceae > Kitasatospora > Kitasatospora sp. NPDC004289. The sequence goes on from NZ_JBSGEL010000008.1 coordinate 62,872, forward strand.
TCGACACCGTCTGCAGGTTCCGCAGCCCCGGCGTGTTCGGCGAACTCACGTTCACCACCAGGTAGTCCGCGTGCTCGGCCAGGCGCTCCGTGCTCTTCACGTAGTCGGCGGTGGCGTCGACCTCGTCCACCACCTTGGTCTTACCGATGTTCACGCCCACCACCGGCGTGAGCCCAGTCCGGGCCCGTCCGGCCAGCCGCGCCGCGACCCGCGACGAGCCCTGGTTGTTGAAGCCCATCCGGTTGATCAGCGCCCGGTCCTCGACCAGCCGGAACAGCCGCGGCGCCGGGTTCCCCGGCTGCGGCTCACCGGTGACCGTCCCGATCTCGACGTAGTCGAAGCCCAGCATCGACAGCCCGTCGATCCCGATCCCGTTCTTGTCGAAGCCGGCCCCCAGCCCGAACGGCCCGGGCAGGTCCAGCCCCAAGGCGGTGGTGCGCAGGGAGGCGTGACGCGGCGCCAGCACCAGCTTCACCAGCTGCCGCAGCCCGGGCACCGAAGCGGCCAGCCGGATCCAGAAGAACGCCAGGTGGTGCGCCTTCTCCGGGTCCATCTTCTTGAAGACCAGATCGAACAGCAGCTTGTACACGACGGGGTCGCACCCTTCCTCGGAACAGAAAGCGGACATGGGTGTGGGGGGCACCCCAACCTGCGGTGTGCCCCCCACGGGGATGAGCTACTTGCGCCCGGCGTTGATCAGGGCCGCGTGCTCCTGCAGCGACATCACGCCGACCTCGCCGCGCAGCAGCGCGTCGGAGCCCTGCACCGCCGCGCCCATCGCCTGAACGGTCGTCAGGCACGGGACGCCGCGCGACACCGCCGCGGTGCGGATCTCGTAGCCGTCCAGACGGCCGCCGGTGCCGTACGGGGTGTTGATGATGAGGTCGACCTCACCCTCGTGGATCAGCTGGACGATGGTCTTCTCCCCGTTCGGGCCCTCGCCCTCGCTGTGCTTGCGCACCACGGTGGACGGGATGCCGCCGCGCTGCAGCACCTCGGCGGTGCCGGAGGTGGCGAGCACCTCGAAGCCCATCTCGACCAGCGCGCGGGCCGGGAAGACCAGGTTGCGCTTGTCGCGGTTGGCGACCGAGACGAAGACCTTGCCCTTGGTGGGCAGGGCGCCGTAGGCGCCGGCCTGGGCCTTGGCGTAGGCGGTGCCGAACACCTTGTCGATGCCCATGACCTCGCCGGTCGAGCGCATCTCCGGGCCGAGCACGGTGTCCACGCCGCGGCCGTGGATGTCGCGGAAGCGGCTCCACGGCATCACGGCCTCCTTGACCGAGATCGGGCAGTCGGCCGGCAGCGTGCCGCCGTCGCCCTCGCTCGGCAGCAGGCCCTCGGCGCGCAGCTCGGCGATGGTGGCGCCGAGCGAGACCCGGGCCGCCGCCTTGGCCAGCGGCACCGCGGTGGCCTTCGAGGTGAAGGGCACGGTGCGCGAGGCGCGCGGGTTGGCCTCCAGGACGTACAGGATGTCCCCGGCCAGCGCGAACTGGATGTTGATCAGACCGCGGACGCCGACGCCCTTGGCGATGGCCTCGGTGGAGACCCGCAGGCGCTTGATGTCGTAGCCGCCCAGGGTGATCGGGGGCAGGGCGCAGGCCGAGTCGCCGGAGTGGATGCCGGCCTCCTCGATGTGCTCCATCACGCCGCCGAGGTAGAGCTCGTGGCCGTCGTAGAGGGCGTCCACGTCGATCTCGACCGCGTCGTCCAGGAAGCGGTCGATCAGCACCGGGTGCTCGGAGATCAGACCGGCGTGCCGCTCCAGGTAGGAGGCCAGCGAGGCCTCGTCGTAGACGATCTCCATGCCGCGGCCGCCGAGCACGTACGAGGGGCGCGCCAGCACGGGGTAGCCGATCTCGTCGGCGATCGCCTTGGCCTCCTCGAAGGAGAAGGCGGTGCCGTGCTTGGGGGCCGGCAGGCCGGCGTCGCGCAGCACGCGGCCGAAGGCGCCGCGCTCCTCGGCCAGGTCGATGGCCTCGGGCTGGGTGCCGACGATCGGCACGCCGTTGTCCTTGAGCGCCTGGGCCAGGCCGAGCGGGGTCTGCCCGCCGAGCTGGACCAGCACGCCGGCCACCGGGCCGGCCTGCTGCTCGGCGTGGACGATCTCCAGCACGTCCTCCAGGGTGAGCGGCTCGAAGTAGAGCCGGTCGGAGGTGTCGTAGTCGGTGGAGACGGTCTCCGGGTTGCAGTTGACCATGACGGTCTCGTACCCGGCCTCGGCGAGCGCGAAGGAGGCGTGCACGCAGGAGTAGTCGAACTCGATGCCCTGGCCGATGCGGTTCGGGCCGGAGCCCAGGATGATCACGGCGGGCTTGGAGCGCGGGGCGACCTCGGTCTCCTCGTCGTAGGACGAGTAGAAGTACGGGGTCTTGGCGGCGAACTCGGCGGCGCAGGTGTCCACGGTCTTGAAGACCGGGCGGATGCCCAGCGCGTGCCGGACCTCGCGGACCACGTCGGAGCGCAGGCCGCGGATCTCGCCGATCTGCTGGTCGGAGAAGCCGTGCCGCTTGGCGTGGCGGAGCAGCTCGGGGTCGAGCTTCTCGGCCTCGGCGAGCTCCTCGGCGATCTCGTTGATCAGGAAGAGCTGGTCGACGAACCACGGGTCGATCTTCGTGTTGTCGAAGACCTCCTCCGGGGTGGCGCCGGCCCGGATGGCGTCCATGACGGTGTTGATCCGGCCGTCGGTCGGGACCTGGCTCTTCGTCAGCAGCTCGGCCTTGTCGCCGAGCTCGCCGGTCCAGTTGAACTGCGAGCCCTTCTTCTCCAGCGAGCGCAGCGCCTTGTTCAGCGCCTCGGGGAAGTTGCGGCCCATCGCCATCGCCTCGCCGACCGACTTCATGGTCGTGGTCAGCGTGGCGTCGGCGCTCGGGAACTTCTCGAACGCGAAGCGGGGCACCTTGACCACGACGTAGTCGAGCGAGGGCTCGAAGGAGGCCGGGGTCTTCTCGGTGATGTCGTTGGGGATCTCGTCCAGGGTGTAGCCGACCGCCAGCTTGGCCGCGATCTTGGCGATCGGGAAGCCGGTGGCCTTGGAGGCCAGCGCCGAGGAGCGGGAGACGCGCGGGTTCATCTCGATCACGATGATCCGGCCGTCGACCGGGTTGATCGCGAACTGGATGTTGCAGCCGCCGGTGTCGACGCCGACCTCGCGGATGATCGCGATGCCGATGTCACGGAGCGTCTGGTACTCACGGTCCGTCAGGGTCATCGCCGGGGCGACGGTGATCGAGTCACCGGTGTGCACGCCCATCGGGTCGAAGTTCTCGATCGAGCAGACCACCACGACGTTGTCGTTCTTGTCGCGCATCAGCTCGAGCTCGTACTCCTTCCAGCCGAGGATGGACTCCTCCAGGAGCACCTCGGTGGTCGGCGAGAGGGTCAGGCCCTGGCCGGCGATGCGGCGCAGGTCCTCCTCGTCGTGGGCGAAGCCGGAGCCGGCGCCGCCCATGGTGAAGGAGGGACGCACGACGACGGGGTAACCGCCGAGCGTCTCCACGCCCTTGAGGACGTCGTCCATCGAGTGGCAGATGACCGAGCGGGCGGACTCGCCGTGGCCGATCTTGGCGTTGACGGCCTCGACCACGCCCTTGAAGAGCTGGCGGTCCTCGCCCTTGTGGATCGCCTCGACGTTGGCGCCGATCAGCTCGACGCCGTACTTGGCGAGGGTGCCGTTCTCGTGCAGCGAGATCGCGGTGTTGAGCGCGGTCTGCCCGCCGAGGGTCGGCAGGAGCACGTCGGGGCGCTCCTTGGCGATGATCTTCTCGACGAACTCCGGGGTGATCGGCTCGACGTAGGTGGCGTCGGCGATCTCCGGGTCGGTCATGATCGTGGCCGGGTTGGAGTTCACCAGGACGACCCGCAGGCCCTCCGAGCGGAGCACCCGGCAGGCCTGGGTGCCGGAGTAGTCGAACTCGGCGGCCTGGCCGATGACGATCGGGCCGGAGCCGATCACCAGGACGGACTTGATGTCAGTGCGCTTCGGCACGGGTCAGCTCCCTGCGGTGGTGCGGGCCGGGGCACCGGCCATCAGGTCGACAAAGCGATCGAAGAGGTAGGCCGCGTCGTGCGGGCCCGCTGCCGCTTCGGGGTGGTACTGGACCGAGAAGGCCGGGGTGTCCAGGCACTGGAGGCCCTCGACCACGTCGTCGTTCAGGCAGACGTGGGAGACCTCGGCGCGGCCGAACGGGGTGTCGCTCACCTTGTCCAGCGGGGCCTGCACGGCGAAGCCGTGGTTGTGCGCGGTGACCTCGACCTTGCCGGTGGTGCGGTCCTGCACCGGCTGGTTGATGCCGCGGTGGCCGTACTTCAGCTTGTAGGTGCCGAAGCCGAGCGCCCGGCCGAGGATCTGGTTGCCGAAGCAGATGCCGAAGAACGGGGTCTTCTTGGCCAGCACCTCGCGGGCGACCGCGACCTGGTGGTCGGCGGTGGCCGGGTCGCCGGGGCCGTTGGAGAAGAACACGCCGTCCGGGTTCACCGCGTACAGCTCCTCGGCGGTGGAGTTCGCCGGGAAGACGTGCACCTCGATGCCGCGCTCGGCCATCCGGTGCGGGGTCATGCCCTTGATGCCGAGGTCGAGCGCGGCGACGGTGTACTTCTTCTCACCGATCGCCGGGACGACGTAGGTCTCCTTGGTGGCGACCTCGGCGCACAGGTCGGCGCCCTTCATCTCGGGCGCGCGGCCGACCCGGGCCAGCAGCTCGGCCTCGTCGGCCAGCGCCTCGCCGGAGAAGATGCCGACCCGCATCGCCCCGCGCTCGCGCAGGTGGCGGGTGAGCGCGCGGGTGTCCACGCCGCTGATGCCGACGACGCCCTGACGGACCAGCTCCTCGTCCAGCGAGCGCTCGGCGCGCCAGTTGGAGGTGACCCGGGAGGGGTCGCGGACCACGTAGCCGGCCACCCAGATCTGCGAGGACTCGTCGTCCTCGTCGTTCCAGCCGGTGTTGCCGATCTGAGGGGCCGTCATGACGACCACCTGGCGGTGGTAGGACGGGTCGGTCAGGGTCTCCTGGTAGCCGGACATGCCGGTGTTGAAGACGGCCTCGCCGAAGGTCTCGCCGACCGCGCCGTAGGCCTGGCCGCGGAACACCCGGCCGTCCTCCAGGACGAGCACGGCGGGGATGCGCTCCCGCCTGTGGCGCGTGGTGGTGGGGGCAGGTGCGGTCATTTGGCGGCCTCTTCTTCCGTCTTCTTCGTCGTACGTCGTGTCACGAGAGCCTCGACCGCCTCGACCCAGGCGGTGTGCTCCTCAGGGTGGTCGGCCCGGAAGCCGGAATCCAGCGCGACACCCTGGTTGTCCCAGGTGATGACGAGGAGTCCGGCGGGCACGACCTTGCCCGCGATCCCGGAGTCCGTCCGGGCGGCCGCGAGGCTGCCCGCAGGGATCCAGAGGTCCACGTCACCGGGCCGGCGGACCAGCAGGCCCCGCTCGGTGAGCGTGAGTTCGGCCAGGCTGCGGGTGCCGAGGCCGTGCGCGACGACCCGGTCCAGCCAGTTCCCGGCGGTGGTCGAGCCGTGGTAGCGGCCCTTCGCCTCCAGCAGCGGCGCGCCCGGGTCGGTGGGCACCTCCGGCAGCGGGGGCAGGTCGGACTGGAGCGTGCGGCGCCAGTTCCAGCCCTGGCGCATCAGCCAGTAGACGAGCCCGACCAGGATCGCCAGGCCGGCCATCCACCCCAGGTACGGGGTCCAGTCGGTGATCTTCGCCTTCTCCTGGGCCAGCTGAAGGAGCATCACGCGTCCTCACCCAGCTCGGTCAGGGCCCCGGCGAGCACCGTGGCGGTGCCGCGCAGGAAGGTGGCGTGCACCTTCCCGGGCAGGTCGAGGCCCTTGAAGGGGGTGTTCCGGCTGCGGGTGGCGAAGGCGTCGGGGGTCACGGTCCCACGGTACGCGGGATCGAACAGCACCAGGTTGGCGGGCTCACCGACCGAGATCGGGCGGCCCTGCCCGGTGAGACGGCCGATCCGGGCCGGGCGGTGCGACATCCGGTCCGCCACGCCCTGCCAGTTCATCAGACCGGTGTCCACCATGGTCTGCTGGACCACCGAGAGCGCGGTCTCCAAACCGACCATGCCCATCGCGGCCACCGCCCAGGCGCAGGTCTTGTCCGCCTCGGGGTGCGGCGCGTGGTCGGTGCCGACCGCGTCGATGGTGCCGTCGGCCAGCGCGGCGCGCAGCGCGAGCACGTCCTCCTCGGTGCGCAGCGGCGGGTTGACCTTGTAGACCGCGTCGCCGGTGCGGACCAGCTCGTCGGTGAGCAGCAGGTGGTGCGGCGTCACCTCGGCGGTCACGTCCAGGCCGCGGGACTTGGCCCAGCGGACGATCTCCACCGAGCCCTTGGTCGAGAGGTGGCAGACGTGCAGCCGGCCGCCGGTGGCCGCGGCCAGCGCGACGTCGCGGGCGATGACCGCCTCCTCGGCGACGGCGGGCCAGCCGGGCAGGCCGAGCTCGGCCGAGACGGTGCCCTCGTTCATCTGGGCGCCCTCGGTCAGGCGGGGCTCCTGGGCGTGCTGGGCGACCACGCCGTCGATGCTCTTGGCGTACTCCAGCGCGGCGCGCATCATCACGGCGTCGTCCACGCACTTGCCGTCGTCGGAGAAGACCCGGACGGCGGCGGCGGAGCGGTGCATGCCGTCCCAGTCGGCCGCCTCCTTGCCCTCCAGGCCGACAGTGACGGCGCCGACGGGGTGCACGTCGCAGTAGCCGGCCTCCAGGGCCAGGCGGTGGACCTGCTCGACCACCTCGGCGGTGTCGGCGGTCGGGGTGGTGTTGGCCATCGCGTGCACGGCGGTGAAGCCGCCCATGGCGGCGGCCTGAGTGCCCGTCAGGACGGTCTCGGCCTCCTCCTTGCCGGGCTGGCGCAGGTGGGTGTGCAGGTCCACCAGGCCGGGCAGCACCAGCAGGCCGCGGGCGTCGATCTCGACGTCGGCGGCGGCGTCCAGGTCGGTGCCGATCTGCTGGATGACGCCCTCGGCGAGGAGGAGGTCCTGCGGGGCGCCGCCCAGGATCTGGGCGTTGCGGATCAGGTACGTGGTCATGACTGTGCTCCGGGGGTCTTCGGTACGGGGGTACGAGGCAGCACGGCGGGGCGGGCACGGAGCACCGCCCGGCCGCTACTCCCCGGAGGGCTCGGAGGCGAAGGCCTGCGAGGAACGGGCCGCGTAGTCGCGGTCCCCGACCAGCACGGCGTCCCGGCCGTCCACGTCGGCGAGCCGGACCTGGACCGCCTCGCGCAGCGAGGTCGGCAGGTTCTTGCCCACGTAGTCGGCGCGGATCGGCAGTTCGCGGTGGCCCCGGTCGACCAGTACGGCGAGCTGGACGGCGCGCGGGCGGCCGATGTCGCTCAGCGCGTCGAGCGCGGCGCGGATGGTGCGGCCGGAGAAGAGGACGTCGTCGACCAGGATGACCAGCTTGCCCTCGATCCCGTCGGCCGGGATCTCGGTGTGCTCGGCGGCCCGGGCGGGCTTCAGCCGCAGGTCGTCCCGGTACATCGTGATGTCCAGGGTGCCCATGGGTATCTCGCGGCCGGTGATCTGGGCCAGCTTGGCCTGCAGGCGGCGGGCGAGGTGCACCCCGCGGGTGTGGATGCCGAGCAGCACGACGTCCTCCGCGCCCTTGGCGCGCTCGACGATCTCGTGCGCGATCCGGGTGATCACCCGGGTCACATCGGTGGCGTCCAGCACCTGGTGCGGTGGACGCGCTGAGTCAGTGCGTGTGGTCATGCCGAAGCCGACCTCCTTCCCCGCCTCACAGGACGGGCTTTAAAGGATGTCTGTGGAACGACCCCCGGGCTGCGCCGGAAGCCGCCGCCATCGTAACAGGGGGATCATGTCTGCCTGGTCAGGGGCCCAATCGCACGAGTGCACCATTCGGCTTGACGCAACTACCTCACTCTACGTAACCTCACAGTGAGTTACGAGACCGCCGCCGAACCCACCGGTAACGCAGCCGGGTCCGGCAGCTGAACCACCAGCCCGCTCGTGCTCACCCTTCAACGCGAAGCAATCTCGTCCGGGGAGACCAATGTCCAGCGACTACGCGAAGCAGCTCGGGGCCAAGCTCCGGGCGATCCGCACTCAGCAGGGGCTCTCCCTGCACGGCGTCGAGGAGAAGTCCCAGGGGCGCTGGAAGGCCGTGGTGGTCGGCTCGTACGAGCGCGGCGACCGCGCGGTCACGGTGCAGCGCCTCGCGGAGCTGGCGGAGTTCTACGGCGTGCCGGTCCAGGAGCTGCTGCCCGGCGGCACCCCCGGCGGCGCGGCCGAGCCGCCGCCGCGCCTGGTGCTCGACCTGGAGAGACTGACCCAGGTGCCGTCCGAGAAGGCCGGCCCGCTGCAGCGCTACGCGGCCACCATCCAGAGCCAGCGCGGCGACTACAACGGGAAGGTGCTGTCGATCCGTCAGGACGACCTCCGCACCCTGGCCGTCATCTACGACCAGTCCCCCTCGATCCTCACCGAGCAGCTGATCAGCTGGGGCGTGCTCAACCCGGACGCGCGCCGCGCCGTCCGGGAGGAGGACGTCAACTGACCTGACGTCACCTGCAGAAACGTCACGGCGGAGCGGCCCCTCGCGGGGCCCGCTCCGCCGTTCGCGCGTCCCGGCCCCGGGTCAGCACACCGTCCCCAGGCTGAACCCCGGCCCGGACGACACCCCGTCCAGCTCCACCGCCGCCGGCACGTACCCGTGCCCGCCGCCCTGCCAGCCCCAGGCCGTCTGCCGGTACTCCCCGCAGGCCGAGCCCTGGGTCCCGTGCAGCAGCGCCGCCCCCGGCAGCTCCCGGTACAGCCCGGCGCAGAGCACCGCGCAGACCAGGTCCAGGTCCTCGTCGTTGATCCGCACCACGCCGTCCTCCCAGTGCAGGATCCGGGCCTCCGCCGTCAGCCGCCCGCCCGGCGCCTCGACCGCGCAGCGGAACTCGTACGTGCCCGGGCCGGCCCCCACCAGCATCCGGCGGAACACCTCCGCCCCCGCCTGGTAGGCCCGCCGCACCGCCGGGTCGGCGTCCTCCTCCGCCGCGTACAGCCCGCCGTCCACCAGCAGGTCCGCGTGGCGCAGCGTCAGCCCGTTCTCCCGGGCCCGCACCAGGCGCGGCAGGAAGTCCCCCGAGAGCTCCTCGCCCTGGTAGGGCAGCAGTTGGGTCTGCAGCGGCGGGTTGACCAGGTAGCGGTCCCGGGAGGTCTGCTCCGCCGGGTCCAGCCCGTGCAGCAGGCAGAACTCCGCGAAGTCCTGCGGGTGGAACACCCGGGCCTGCACCACCCCGAAGCTGCGCCGCGCCTCCTCCAGCAGCACCGCGGTGTCCAGCAGGTAGGCGTCGTAGTCCGGAGCGTCCGTCAGCCGCCACTCCCGCACCCGCTCGAAGTCCTCCGGGCCGGCCAGGATGCCGGTCACGAACGCCTGGTCCTCGTGTCGGGCCGGCTGGTGGGAGGTGCAGCGGGAGGCGCGGGACGGGCGACCGTTACGGCTCATCGGAGGCTCCTGATGGTTCGTCGGCGGCGGAGTGCCGCTGCCCCTCTACCTCCCCCTCCCCGGCGGGCGCACACGTACCGCACGTCACAAGCCTGTAACCGTCCGTGACGCATCCGCCACCGCGAGCGCCTGAGTACGGGTGCTCATGCGCCGTTCACCTGCGCCCCCCACACTGCTCTGCGGATGGCACGCCGACGGGGGGAAGCGGGATGTTCGGATCACGGGTGCTGCGGGCGGCCCTGGTGGGGCTGGTCGGCAGTGCGCTGCTGCTCGGCGCTTGGTGGCTGGCCGCCTGGGCCACCACCAGGTCGTGCACGGACGAGCCCTGGGGCTGCCTGGACTGGCTCGTGCTCGACATCGTCGGTTCCTTCACCGTCCTCTCGGTGCTGGCCGGGATCGCCCTGCACCTGCTCGACGTCCGCCCGGCCGTGCGGGTGGTCACCACGGCACCGCTGGTGGTCTGGTTCGTCGCCGCGCAGGCCGGCCGCGCCGAGCTGGCCCCGCCCTGGCAGCTCCTCCCACTGCTCGCCGGAGCCGCGTACGCCCTGGTCACGCCCGTGGTGCTGCCCGGCCGTACGCCCCTCACCGCCCGGGTCGCCCTGGTGGCGGCCCTCCTCCCGCTCTGGCCGCTGGCCTCGGCGCTCGGCGACCGGCGGGCGGACCAGCGCCGGGCCGACTACGTGGCCACCGCCACGGTCCCGCTGCTCGGCCCGGACGCCACCGGCCTGCGGGTCAGCCCGCCGAGTCTCGACAGCGAACGCCGCACGCTCTCCTACGCCCTCCACCCGGACGGCGCGCCCGCGAACCGGGACGTCGAGGTGACGGTCTCCGTCGCCCACCCGGACTTCGGCCCGCCGTACTGCCGCGCCGACGGCCCCGCCCGGGAACCGCTCTCCCTGGCCTGCACCGCGCTCACCGACACCACCTGGCGGGCCGTCATGCACTCCAACACCGTGGTGTTCTTCGTCCGCCGCGGGGACTCGATGGTCACCCTCACCGCCGACGGCACGCACGTGACCGACGAGACCCTGACCGCGATGGCCACCAGCCTCGCCGTCCGCGAGCCGTCCTACTTCGGCTGACTACTTCGGCGGCCGCGGCGCCCGGGCCAGCTGGCGGGACTGGGCGACCAGCCGGCCGGAGGCGTCCCAGACCTCGCAGTCCTCCTCGAAGTGACCGGCCGCCAGGTTCCTGGTCGAGTGCACCACCCGGAGCCAGCCGGGCACCGGCCGGGCCCGCAGATGGACCGTCAGTTCGATGGTGGGCGCCCAGCCGGGCATGCCGAGGTCGAAGGTGACCGGCGGCAGCGCGTCGGCCACCAGCAGCAGCGAGAGCGGGTCCGGCTCGCGCCCGTCAGCCAGCTTGAACCAGCCCTGGATCAGCCCCCGCCCGGACGGCTGCCCGAGCGCCCAGCCGACGCTGGCCGGGTCCAGCCGCAGGTCGAACCGCTCCAGCAGCGCGGCCTGCGAGATCAGCTGCGGCGGCGCGTGCTCCACGCCGATGCACTGCTCCACCGGCGGCAGCTGCGGCGCCACCGCGGTGGTTCGCACCTCCCCCTGATGGGTGCTCAGGTCCCCGTAGGTGGCGAGCACCCGCAGCCGCTCCTCCCCGCCCTGGCTCAGCGAGGCCGTCGCGGTGGAGAGCGAACGCCCCCGCCGCACCGACTCCGTCCGCACCTCCGCCGGCCCGGGCACCGAGGCCGACAGGTAGTACCCGCTGATCGAGACCGGATCCGGGTGCTCGGGGTGGTCCAGCGAGAGCGCGTGCCCCGCCACCGCCAGCAGCAGCCCCCCGTTGATCCCGCCGCCGATCTGCCAGCCCTCGCCCAACTCCGCCCGGTACGCCCCGGGGCCGTCGGTCTGGAGGGCGATGCCCTGGTCGAACTCGCTGAGGATCGCGGTGGTCATCGGTGGAGCCGCCTTCGCAGAGCAGTTACCCGTCAGTAGCCACCATAGGCCAGCCGCCCCCGGGAACGACAGAGCCGCCGGACCCCCGAAGGGGCCGGCGGCTCCGTGGCTCGGTGCTCAGTCGCGACGCAGGGTCGGCTTGAGCTCCAGGAAGCGGGCGAGCAGGCCGTTGACGAAGGCCGGGGAGTCGTCCGTGGAGTACTCCTTGGCGATCTCGACGGCCTCGTCCAGGACGACCGCGTCCGGGACGCCGTCCTCCCAGATCAGCTCGTAGGCACCGAGGCGCAGGACGTTGCGGTCCGCGATCGGCATCCGGTCGAGGGTCCAGCCCACGGCGTAGGTCGAGATCAGCTCGTCGATCTTGCGGGCGTGCTGCACGTAGCCCTCGATCAACTGCATGGTGTACTCGCCGACCTGCGGGATGCCCTCGTCCGGCTTGGGGTCGCGCGCCCGCGCGATCCAGTCGGCGAGCACCCGCTGGGGGTCGACCCCGCGGTGGTCGGCCTCGAAGAGGATCTGGAAGGCCCGGGTGCGGGCCTTGGTGCGAGCAGCGGACACGGTTACTTGACCCGGCCCAGGTAGCTGCCGTCGCGGGTGTCGACCTTGACCTTCTCGCCGGTGGTGACGAAGAGCGGCACCTGGATCTCGGTGCCGGTCTCCAGGGTGGCCGGCTTGGTGCCACCGGTGGAGCGGTCGCCCTGGACGCCCGGCTCGGTCTCGGCGATCACGAGCTCGACGGCGGCCGGGAGCTCGACGTACAGCGGGGAGCCGTCGTTCTGCGCGACCAGGGCCTCGAAGCCCTCCAGCAGGTACTTGGCGGCGTCGCCGACGACCGACGGCTCGATGGTGAGCTGGTCGTAGGTGTCCATGTCCATGAACACGAAGTTCTCGCCGTCCTTGTACGAGAACTGCATGGTGCGCTTGTCGACGTTGGCGGTCTCCACCTTGACGCCGGCGTTGAAGGTCTTGTCGACGACCTTGCCGCTGAGGACCTCCTTGAGCTTGGTGCGCACGAAGGCCGGGCCCTTGCCGGGCTTCACGTGCTGGAACTCGACGACGGACCACAGCTTGCCGTCGATGTTGAGGACCATGCCGTTCTTGAGATCGTTCGTGGAAGCCACGGGCGCACTTACTCCTGGATATAGCTGTCAAGGAACCAAGGGATTGCGCGTGCCGCGGCCGCCGGGGCGGCTACAGCGCGAGGAGCTCCTTGGTCGTGATGGTGAGCAGCTCGGGCCCGCCCTCTTCGAGGGGGCGCACCACGAGCGTGTCCTCGATCCGGACTCCGCCCTTTCCGGGGATGTGCACCCCGGGGCCGACGGTGACCGGCACGCGATTGTCCAGTTTACCCATGTCCGCGGGCCCGAGACGCGGCGCCTCCCTGATCTCGAGTCCGATGCCGTGACCGAGCGGGTGCACGGCGTTGCCCGCGTGGCCCGCGGACTGGAGGATCTCGCGGGCGGCCAGGTCCGGTGCGTGCTGCGGGACGCCCGGCTGGAGAGCCTCCCGTCCGGCCCGCTGGGCGCGGAAGACCAGGCGGTGCAGGTCGACCTGCCAGGGGGCGGGGGCGGCGCCGATCACGAAGGTGCGGGCGGTGGAGACCCGGTAGCCGCGGTACTGGGCGCCGAGCACCACGGTGAGGAAGTCGCCCTCCTCCACCCGGCGGTCGGTGGGCAGGTGGGCCTCCTGGCCGGAGTGGCTGCCGGTGCCGACCGAGACCGGGAAGGCGGCCCGGTCCGCGCCGTGGTCGATCATCCGGCGCTCCAGCTCCATCGCCAGGTGGCGCTCGGTGCGGCCGACCAGGATCGACTCCAGCAGCTCGCCGAGCGCCTGGTCGGCGATCTCGGCGGCGATCCGCAGGTCGGCGATCTCGTGCTCGTCCTTGACCACCCGCTGGCGCTCCACCGCGCGGGCCAGGTCCAGCAGGTTGACCCCCTTGGCCAGCCCGGCCACCGCGCGGTGCCGACTGACCGTCAGGTCGTGCTCCTCCACCGCCAGGTCGCGCACCCCCAGCCGGGCTGCGGCCTCGGCGGCGGCCAGCGCCGTGTCGGTCTCGCCGGGCACCGGCACCCGGGAGAGCTCGGGGTCGTCCGGCACCAGGTGCTCCCCGGTGTCGTCGGGGGGCAGGTCCTCGGGCAGCGCGAGCAGCGCCCTGTCCCGGGTGAGCAGGAGGGTGGCCCCGCAGGGCGCGCAGCCGGTCAGGTACCGGACGTTCGCGGGACGGGTGACCAGCGCCGCGTCGGCGCCGGAGGCGCTGCAGTGCTGCCTGAGCCGTTCCCGCCGAGCCCCGTGTGCGTCAACCATGCCCCGAGCCTAAGAACCCCACGCCCGCCCCGCCCGCCGAACGCACCCGCCCGTGGCCGCAGGCAGCAACCCGTGAGGGGTCAGGGGCGCGAGGAACTGCGCGAGACGGAAGAAGGAGACCCGTGTGCCGGGTACGGACATTCACTTGCACGTGGTTCGCCGTACCCGGCACACGCTCGGCGCCTCCCGCAGCGCGCAGTCCCCCGCGCCCCCGGTGCGACCACCACCCCACGCCGGTCGACCGCGGTCACGCCGCCGAACGCCAGCCGAGGGCCGGAGCGAGCCGGGTGGCGATGTCCGTGAGGATCTGGACGTAGTCCTCGTGCTCGAAGCTGAACGGCAGCGCGAAGACCGCTTCGTCGACCGCCTGGAACCCGGCGTGGGCGTACAGCCGTTCGGCGATCTCGGCGGAGGTCCCGACCAGGTCCGGCGCGAACATCATCCGGGACGGCCCCTGCGGGGTGGCGGTGCGCGGGAGCCGGTTCCGCGCGTACGCCAGGTACTTCGCGCGCTGCTCGGGCGTGGCGCTGTCGGTGGGGACGACCACCAGACCCTGGGAGACCCGGGCGCGGGCGCCCTGCGGGTGGTGGCTGCGGAAGGCGTCGATCTGCGAGCGCTGGATGGTGGCGAAGTCCTCCGACTCCTCCGCCCGGACCACGTTGCTGGTCAGCAGGTTCAGCCCCTGCTCGCCCGCCCAGCGGGCCGAGCGCAGGCTCCCGCCGCCGTACCAGAGGCGGTCCGCCAGGCCGGGGGCCACGGGCTGGACCCGGTCGGAGTACACCTCGATGCCTTCGACGCCGCTGAAGTCGGTGGCGGGCTCGCCCTTGACGAAGTCCAGCAGTCGCCGCACCCGCTCGTAGCCGAACTCCTCGACCGCCGCGGTGTCCGGGTACAGCGCGGGGGCGACCTGGTCCCAGTGACCGGGGCGGCCGACGCTGACTCCGGGGTTGAGCCGGCCGCCGGAGAGGAGGTCGACGGTTGCCAGGTCCTCGGCCAGGCGCAGCGGGTTCTCCCAGCCCAGCGGGATGACCGCGGTGCCCAGTTCGATCCGGTGGGTGCGCTGGGTGGCGGCCGCCAGGACGGCGACCGGCGAGGAGATCCCGTACTGGAGGTGCCGGTGGCGCACCCAGGCGCCGTCGAAGCCGAGCTGCTCACCGAGTTCGATGATCCGCAGGGTGGACTCGTGGCCCTTGCCGGGATCGGCGGGGTCGAACAGCCCGATGGTCAGGAAGCCCAGCTTGCGCAGGGGCTGCGAGGGCGAGGGCACCGGGGGCCTCCGTTCTCCGCGACGGGCCGGACGCGGTACGGCGCGGGTCGACCGACACCGCCCGGCCGGTCACCGGGCGCCCGGCCACGGTCACACGCGACGGGGGAGACGATCAAGGGTCGGGCCGGAATGGACATCGGGGGCAACACGGCCGTGACGTCCCGGCAGCACGTGGCCCCGGTCAGCCGGCCGCGACCTCCCGCAGCGCCGTCTCGATGCTCACCGCGATGTCGGTGACCGGGTACTGGACCTGACGGACCGTCCGGTCGGGGCCGATCACCAGGGTGAGGCGCTTGAGGCGGGTGGTGCCGCCGGCCCGGAGGGTGGGGAGGCGCAGCGCCGCGGCCAGTTCGAGGGCGGCGTCGGAGAGCAGCGGGAAGGCGAGCCCCTCGGCCTCGGCGAAGGCGCGCTGTTCGTCGGTGCGCTGGGTGGAGACGCCGTGCACGGCGGCCCCGGCGGCGGTGAACTCGGCCAGCCGGGCCTGGTAGCCACGGGATTCGAGGGTGCAGCCGGCCGCGCCGGGGACGGCGCCCCAGCCGGGCGGGTAGAGCTCGGGGCGGGCGAAGGCCCCGGGGAAGCAGTAGAGGACGGTGAGCCCGGCCACCGGGTCGAGCGGCCCGTCCGCCGTGGGGAGCAGCAGCTCGGGGACCCGGGTGCCGAGCAGCGCGTGGACGCGCTCGGCCTCGCGGGAGTGCTCGTCGGCGGTGGCGGTGTAGCTGCCGTCGCCGAGCAGCCAGGTGTCGCCCCAGTCCTGGAGCGCGACCAGCACCGGCAGCAGCCCGCGCCCGCGCTCGGTGAGGCGGTACTCGTAGCGCGGCGGGCGGCTCTGGTAGGGCTCGCGGCTGAGCACCCCGGAGTCCACCAGCAGGGCCAGACGCTCCGTCAGGACCTTCCGGGAGAGCCCGAGTTCGTGCTGGAGGCCGTCGAAGCGGTGCTGGCCGCGCGCGATGTCGCGGACGATCAGCAGCGTCCAGGCGTCGCCGACCACGTCCAGGGACTGGGCGACGGCGCAGTTCTCGTCCCCGGGCCCGCCTCGTCTGGGCACCCGACCTCCTCCGCCGACCACCGATTGCCGTTGACCCTCACCCTCCCATGCTGGCATAGTCCGTTCCCCAAAGGAACTGACTAGCGGGGGCCGATCACGTGCGAGCAGTACCGAGGGCCGTCTGGCTCCTGTCGGTGGGCATCTTCGTCAACACCATGACCGCCTTCACCTTCGTCTACCTCTTCCTCTTCCTGACCTCCGAGCGCGGCATCGGCGTCGCCGAGGCGGGCCTGGTCGCGGGCGTGGGCGGGATCGGGTCGGTGGCGGGGAACTTCACCGGCGGCTGGTTCGGCGACCACCTCGGCCACCGGCGGGTCCTGCTGATCAGCTCGGTGGTCTCCGGCGCGGGGCTGATCGTGCTGCCGGTGCTGCCGGTCGCGGCCCTGCTGCTGGTGCTGCCGCTGTCGATGTACGCCTCCGGCGCGGCCCGGGCGGCCAACGCCACCCTGGTCACCGCCGCCGTCCCGGCCGGGGCGCGGCGGCAGGGCGTCGCGGTGATGCGCTTCGCCGGGAACGCGGGCTTCGCGCTCGGCGCGCCGCTCGGCGGTCTGATCGCGGCTCAGGTCTCGTACGGGTGGCTCTTCCTGGCCGACGGGATCGGCGCGCTGCTGTTCGCCGGGTACGCGGCGCTGGTGCTCACCGCCGACCCGGGCAGGGCCGAGCGGGCCGCCGTCGCCGCCGGGGGCGAGTCGCTGTGGAGCGCGCTGCGGGCCCGGCCGGCCCTCCTGGTGCTGCTGCCGGCCGTCGTGGTGATCGACACCGTCTACCGCCAGCAGTACGGCACCCTGCCGGTCTTCCTCCGGGACCACGGCATCGGCAGCGAGGTGTACGGCGCCCTGATGGCGATCAACGGCGGCGTGATCCTCTGCCTGGAACTTCCCGCCACCGTGGCCCTGCGCAAGCGCTCCCCACTGCGGATCATCGGCGCCGGCCTGGGCCTGGTCGGTCTCGCCTACGGCCTGCTGGTGCTCGGCGCCTCGGTCTGGCTCGCGGTCGCCACCATGGCGCTGCTGACCCTCGGCGAGATCCTCTACAAGACCCCCGCCACCGCCTACGTCGCGGACTGCGCCCCGCTCCACCTCCAGGGGCGCTTCCAGAGCCTGTACGCGGGCGCCTCGATCAGCGGCTCCGTACTCGCCCCGGCGATCGGCGGGGCGGTGTACGACGCGGCGCCCGGCCTGCTCTGGCCGCTCTGCGCCGGAGCCGGCCTGCTCGCGGGGGCGGCGGTCCTGCTGGCCGCCTCCCCCGCCCTGCGCTCCCGGCCCCCGCTGCCCGCGCCGGCGGCCGCGGCGGCCGGGGCCATGGAGCACGCCTGAGCCGCCGTCACGGCGCCCTCGGCGGGCAGGACTTGATCCGGTCGGCGGTCTCCGGACGGCTCCAGCCGCCCGACCCGGCGAGCGGCTCGGCGGCCGCGCCGGGGCAGGTCGACCGGAGTTGACGGACCGCGCGTACAGGAACCGTCGGGCGGCGGGGATGTGAGAAGGTCGTGCCGCCCCACCCGTCCGGGGTCCCGGACCGCCACGGGGCCCGCACCGCCCAGGAGGTAGCGCGGATGACCCGCCTCGAGCGCTGGGAGTGCCGCACCCAGCTCCCGCTGATGGTCCTGTCGGTGCTCTTCGCGGTCGCGTACGCCGCGCCGATCCTGCACCCCGAGGGCTCGGTCGCGCTGCTCCACGCGGCCTGGTGGACGGAGTGGGTGGTCTGGGCCGCGCTCACCTGCGACTACCTGGTGCGGTTCTACCTGGCCGAGCAGCGCTGGCGGTTCGTCCGCTCGCAGCCGCTCTCGCTGCTGGCCGTGGTGCTGCCGCTGGCGGGGCCGCTGCGGCTGCTGCGGCTGGTCTCCACCGCGGTGCTGGCCGGGCAGCGGGTGCGGATGGCCGCCCAGGTACGGCTGACCACCTACGTGGTGGGGGCGGTGATCGGGCTGCTGGTCTTCGGCTCGCTGGCCGTGCTGGACATCGAGCGCTCCTCCCCCACCGCCAACATCAAGACCCTGGACGACGCGCTCTGGTGGTCCTTCACCACCATGACCACGGTCGGGTACGGCGACCACACCCCGACCACCGGGCTGGGCCGGCTGCTGGCGGTCGGGCTGATGCTCTCGGGCATCGCCCTGCTCGGCGTGGTGACGGCGAACATCGCCGCCTGGTTCATCTCGCGCGCCGACGCCGAGGAGCGGATGGACCACGTCAACCACCTGGCGATCCGCGAACTCACCGAGGAGGTCCGGGAGCTGCGCCGCCAGGTGGCCGAGCTGTCCGCCACCGTTCCGGACGGACTGGTCGGCACTCCGTCAGGTGCGGGGGAATGGACCGGGGCGGGGCCGCGTTGAGCCGAGGTGAAAACGGTTTCCAGTCGGTGACGGCCGGGAACCACGAACCGAGGAGGACCGGATGGCCAGCACCGACCTGCGCCCGATCGTGAAGCTGAAGTCCACGGCCGGGACGGGCTACACCTACGTCACCCGGAAGAGCCGGCGCAACGACCCGGACCGCCTGGTCCTGCGCAAGTTCGACCCGGTCGCCCGCGAGCACGTGCTCTTCCGCGAAGAGCGCTGAGCCCCGCCCGGCCCCGGGCGGCCCCTCCGGGGGAACCGTCCGGGGCCGGTCCACGTCCCCGCCTGCGGGGCGGCCGGAGGCTCACCCGTCCCGGTTGCTAGCATCCGGTCCTCGGCGCAGCTCGGCCGGTACGTCGGAGGGGGCAGGGAGATGGCACGTCCGCTGGCCGCGGGGCTGCTGGCAGCGTCGGTGGTGTTGACGGCGGCTCAGACCGCGCAGGCCGCCGAAGTGCGCAACGGCAGGATCACCACCACCTTCGGCGGGGTGCCCGCCACCCTGCCGGTCGGCGGCACCTTCGAAGTCACCCTGACCGTCAGCTCGACCTCCCCGCACCGCATCCAGCCCGGCGGCTTCTCGCTCGCCGTCTCCACCAACGCCCGCACCGGCGGCGTCCCCACCGACGGGATCACGGTGGTCTGGCAGGACCCGGCGAACGGCGGCTGGCGCCACTCCGACCGGGTGGACCCGAGCGGCCGCTGGAGCCTGACCGAGCCCGCCGGCGCCGTCACCGTCCAGCCGCACGGCACCCTGACGGTCAAGGCGAAGGTCACCCTGGCGGGCAAGGCCGCCAAGGGCAGCTACCAGCTCACCAGCAGCGGCCTCGACGCGCCCGTCCTGATCAGCACCGGCGAGGATCCGGCCACCGGCGGCCTGGAGGGCAAGGAGCAGGCGCTGGCCGTCTTCCAGTACGGCGGCCCCGCCCCGAGCCCCTCCCCCAGCCGCTCCGGCCGCGGCACCGCCTCGCCCAAGGCCACCGCCAAGCCCTCCGGCACCGCCTCGCCGGACGCGCAGCCCTCCAGCGAGGAGCCCGCCCCCGTGGCGGCCCCGGCCGCCGCCACCGGGCCGGACCCGTTCTCGCTCTGGCTCGCCGGGCTGCTCACCGTCGCGCTGGCCGCCTTCACCGTGCACTCGATCCTCCGGCGCCGCCGTCGCTGATCCCCGCAGGGGTGAACCGGGCCCGGGCAACGGTTCGGCCACCGACGGGTGAACAGGAGGCCGTTCCCCGGACGCCGCGCGCCGCACTGCGGGATAACGGTGGCCGAACCGGACCGCCGCACCCTCGAAGGACCGTGACCCATGCCGCTCAAGAACTACGGCGTGCTCTCCGCCCGCGCCGTCGCCCGCCGCCGCGAGGGCGCCACCGACACCCCGCACTACCAGATCCACCTGCGCGACACCCACGGCACCGACTACCGGGCCGCCGTCAACGTCCAGTCCCAGCAGGCCCCTTCGGAGCTGCTGTACGCGGTGGTGGACGACTTCCGCCACCCGCTCACCGCGCTGCTCCCGGCCACCGGCACCGGCTGGGCGCCGCTGCCCTCCAAGGCCGGCACCGCCGCGGTGGACTTCATCCGGGGCAACCTCTTCGACCCGGCGAAGCTGCGCACCCTGCCGCCGGACCTGCCGGGCGTGGACAACGACCTGGCCGACCTGCTGGACCACTTCGTGCTGCGCGCCGTCGCCGACCCGGCGGCGGTGCTGCACGTCTTCGGCGAGCGCTTCGGCCCGGAGCCCGGCAAGCCGGACAAGGTCTTCGGCTTCGAGCCGGGCAACGGCGTGCACGACGTCCACATGAACCAGGGCAACAGCGGCCGCTTCAAGGGCGACGACGGGGTCTACCAGGACGGCGCGCTGCTGGTCCACCTGCCCGCCGAGGACCGCTGGATCGCGGTCTTCCTGGCCTTCCAGTCGCAGGCCTGGCACACCGACGACGCCACCGGCCACACCCTCCCCGGCACCCCCGGCCGCCCGGACGACCACACCCCGGCCAGCCTGCGGATCGTCTCCGCCCTGGTGAACCCGGTCGGCCCGGACCGGGGCCGGGAGAAGGTCACCGTGCTCAACACCTCCGCCGCCCCGGTCGACCTGACGGGCTGGCAGCTGGCCGACCGCTCCAAGCGCCGCCTGTCGCTCCCGGCCCAGCGGCTGGAGCCCGGCGCCAGCCTCGCGGTGAGCGGCGGGGGCGGCTTCGAGCTGGAGAACGGCGGCGGGGTGATCACCCTGCTGGACCCGGCCGGGCTGAAGGTGCACGGCGTCTCGTACACGGCCAAGCAGGCCAAGCAGGAGGGCCGGACGCTCACCTTCTGAGCCGCCGCGGCCCTCCGGGCGAGGCGGGTACGGGAAGGGCCGAAGGCGCGAGCTCCCCTCCGGCCCCCGCTCCATCCCGGTCCTCCCGCCCGGAGGGCTCACTCACCCGGCCGTCGTCGCCCGCCCGGAGGGCTGCCCCGGGCGGGCGACGGGGCGTCAGAGCGGCCAGCCGTCCCGGGTGGTGATCGTCCGGGCGTACGGGCCCTCGGGGCCGGTGGAGCGGTAGGTCTCGACCGCCGTGGCGGTGCGGACCGGGGTGGCGCCGTCGCGGCGTTCGGCGGTCGGGGCGTAGGTGTGGTCCAGGGTGCGGCGCACCCCGTCGGCGGTCTCGGTGCGGTGCCGGCCCATCACCATCGAGGTGCGCTGGCCGTCCTGGCCGTAGCGGTAGTCCACCGTCAGCGGGACGCCCTCGCTCACCGTCTCCACCCGCTGCGGCCCGCCGCCCCTGCGGTGCGTGGTCCAGGTCTGGTCCAGCCGGTTGGCCAGCTTGAGTGCGGCGCCCTCCTCCCGCAGCTGCTGGGTGGAGCCGAAGACCTGACTGCTGCTCACCTCGGTGCGGACCCGCCCGTGCGAGGTCTGCACCCAGCCCTCGGCCACGTCCTGCCGCCGTGCGGTGACGGTCCAGTCCCCGCTGCCGCCGCCGAGGTCGGTGAGGGCGGTGACCGGCTCGACGGCGGCGGCCACCTGGTGGCGGGTCAGGGCGCCGGTGGTGCGGGCGCTGCCCTCGTCCAGCTCGGCGAAGAGGTTGAGCTGACCGGTCCAGGAGTCGTTGCTCTGCTGCTCGGCCCGGTCGAGGGTGACCGAGAGGGTGTGCGGGCGGCCGTCCAGCAGCAGCCCGACGTACGGGGTGAGGTCCAGGCGGTAGGCGGGCAGCTCGAAGGCGAACAGGCCGGGGGTGGGCCGCCAGAGCAGCGGGTCCCAGCCGCCGGTGTAGATCACGGGGTAGGGCCAGACCGCGCCGGCCACCACGCCGTCCACGGCGAGCCGCAGCTCGCGGAACGGGCCCTGGCCGCAGTACCCCCGGCCGGGGTTGGCGGTGACGAACTCCTGCGGGGCGGAGGCGTAGGCGAACTCCTCGCAGGCCCCGCCGCCGCGCACGTAGAGCTCGGCGGTGAGCGCCTCCAGGTTGGGCGGGAAGCTGTACTCCCGGGCCGTGGAGAGGCGGGCGGCGTCCAGGGCGAACGGTCCGGAGGTGAGCACCCGGTCGGCGGTGCGGGCGGCCGGCCACTTCGGCGAGGCGGTGTAGAAGGTGACCGAGGCGGAGATCACGAAGACCCCGGTGTAGGTCTCGTTGGTGACGTTGGCCAGGTCGAACTCGAACGGCCGGCTGCCCGTCAGCACCGGCGCGTAGCGGGTGAGGTCGCGCTCCAGGCGCCACTCGATGCCGTCCTTGGAGGGCTCGGGGGTGGAGGAGAGCAGCACCTCGACCCCGCCGACCCGGACGGTGAACAGGCGGTCGTACTGCCGCCCGGCCACACTGCCGTGCAGGTCCAGCACCACCATCGACCAGGGGCCGGCGCAGGCGGGCGGCACCGTGAGGGTGCCCGCGTACGGGGTGTCCGGAGGGTTGCCGTACCCCTCGCGGAAGGCCCGCTCGTGCATCACCTCGACGGTGCAGGAGCGGGTGTCCGGGCGGGTCAGCGGCTTCGCCGCGGTCATCGGGTCGTGGTAGTCGCTGCCGAAGTCGGCGTGGGCGGGGGCACTGCCGGCCAGCACGGCGGCCAGGGCCAGCAGGACGGCGCCGAGCGCGCGGGCCGCGCGGCGCGGGAGCGAGGGTGCGGGCAAGACGGCCTCCGGATGCCGGTGCTGACGGATCGTCAAGGGCACCGGCATCCTTCCGCTGCTGTACTGAACCTGTCAATCAGCCCGCGGGGCCGCCCTCACGCCCGCTGGCAGCTCGGGCACCAGAAGAGGTTGCGTGCCGCGTGCGCCTCCGTGCGGACCTCGGTGCCGCAGACCAGGCAGGGCATCCCGGCGCGGCGGTAGACGTAGACCTCGCCGCCGTGGTCGTCCACCCGGGGCGGGCGGCCCATCGCCTCGGGGGTGTGCTCGGGGCGGACGGTGTCGATCCGGCCGATCATCGCGCCGTCGGCCATCAGCACCACCAAGTCCGCCCAGACCGCGTCCCACTCCTCCCGGGTGAGGTCCCTGCCCGCCCGGTGCGGGTCGATGCCCAGGCGGAACAGCACCTCGGCGCGGTAGACGTTCCCGACGCCGGCCAGCACCTTCTGGTCCATCAGCAGCGCGGCGACGGTGGTGCGGCTGCGGCTGACGTACCGCCAGGCGTCCTCGGAGGAGGCGCCGGGCCGCAGCGGGTCGGGGCCGAGCCGGGCGTGCACGGCGGCCTTCTCGGCGCCGGTGAGCAGCTCGCAGGTGTTCGGCCCGCGCAGGTCGGAGAAGAGCTCGTCGTTCTCCAGCCGCAGCCGGACCAGGCCGACCGGGGCGGGGGCGGGGGCCGGGCCGAAGGTGAACTCCCCGTACAGGCCGAGGTGGACGTGCAGCCAGCGGTCCTCGGAGAAGCCGAGGAAGAGGTGCTTGCCGTGGGCCTGGGCCTCCGTCAGGACCTGACCGTCGATCAGCCGCGCGCCGTCGGCAAACCGCCCCTGCGGGCTGGAGACGGCGACCGGACGGTGGGCGAAGCCCTTGGCGTGCTCGGTGGCGAGACGGTGGATGATGTGGCCCTCGGGCAAGACGGTCCCCTCCCGGACGGTGACGGCGAGGGCTCCATTCTCGCAGCCCGGACCGACACCCCCGACGGGCCGCCGGCCGCCCCTCCAGGGACTTCCCAGGGGCGCGACGGACAGGGTTCACGCCCCCGCCATCTCCGCACCACCCTGTGGCCACCCGCCGAGGTGCCGTCAGTGGATGGATATGCGCCAGCACCCGTCGCACACCGGCCACCACCGCAGGAGTCGCCCCATGAGCCCCGCCCCCGCCCCGCAGCACCGCACCCGCGCCGTGCTCGCCGCCGCCGCGGCCGGTCTGCTCGCGGTGACCGGCCTGACCGCCGTCGCCTCCCCCGCCGCCGCCGCGCCCAACCCGGCGCTCAAGGCCCAGCCCGGCGACCTGCTGGACGTCACCCTGGACCAGCTGCGCCCGACCCAGCCGGCCGTCGGCTACGACGAGGTCTACTACAAGCTCGGCCGCTACACCTCCGCCAAGGACGAGGCCAACGGCAGCTTCAACAAGCGCTTCGACGACTGGTGCGAGACCAACGGCCAGGGCGTGGCCGCCACCGTCCAGCCGGGCGCGAAGATCTCCGACGCCTCCACCTTCACCTGCACCATCGCGGTGGGCCAGGAGACCGAGGAGAGCCGCTCCGAGATGAAGACCGTGGTGGTGGGCCCGGGCGGCGCCCTCTACCTGACGGACGGCCACCACACCCTGACCTCCTTCCTGGAGGCCCCGGACGGCGGGCAGAAGCTGCACATCCGCCTGATCGTCCAGGCCAACTACAGCAAGCTCCCGCAGGCCGAGTTCTGGCAGCAGATGCAGGAGCACAAGTGGGTGCGCCTGCTGGACGAGAACAACCAGGCCGTCACCGTCGCCCAGCTGCCCACCCGCCTCGGGCTGGCCAACTTCCACGACGACCCGTACCGCAGCCTGGTCTACTTCACCCGGGACATCGGCTACGCGGTGCCGGCCGACGCGGCCGAGTACCTGGAGTTCCAGTGGGGCGACTGGCTGCGCGGCCAGGGCATCGGCCTGCCGGGCTCGTACGACGCCACCAACGCGGCCTCCTACCTGAACGCGGTGCGCACCGCCTCGCAGGCGATGACCGCCGTGCCCGGCTCCACCGTGGTCACCCCCGACGGCCGCACCGCCGACCAGCTCGGCCGGATGGCCGCCTGGAACAACGGCAAGAAGCCCACCGGCGGCGAGTTCGGCAAGCTGAGCGCGCCGATCACCGAGGCCAAGCCCGGCAAGATCGCCTACGCGCTGGACTTCCGCGCCAAGGTCCCCGCCGGCCCGGCCTGCACCACCACCCTGACCGGCCGTCACAACGGCCCGCTGGTGGTCGGCTCCGGCACCACCTGCCTGACCGGCGCCCAGCAGTTCGGCCCGGTCGTGGTCTACGGCGGCGCCAGCCTGGTGGTGAAGGGCTCGGAGGTCACCGGCCCCGTCCAGGCCGTCGGCGCGGGCACCGTGCAGCTCTGTGGCACCGTGCTGACCGGCCCGCTGAGCGTCGTCTACACCAAGGACAAGCTCACCCTGTCGGCCCCCGGCTGCACCCCGAACACCCTGAACGGCCCGGTCCAGCTGGTCGGCAACCCGGCCTGATCCACCGGACGGACCCGGGCCGCCGGCTGACGGCCCGTCAGCGGCCCGGCTGTCCCCCCGCGTGGGCGGACAGCCGGGCCGCCACCACGCGGTCCAGTGCGGCCGCCGTGCCCGCCACGTCCAGCTGGGAGTTGTCGATGATCGGCAGCCCGGTGCTGTACCAACCGGCCATCCGGCCGTGGATCCGAGCCACCTCCTCGTCCGCCAGCCGCCGGTTGCCGCTGCGGCGGGCGTTGCGGGCCAGCACCGAGTCCAGGCCGGGGAGCAGCACCACCGGGATCATGCCCGGGCCGATGTGCCGCTGCCAGCCGCCGAGGCCGACGGCGGGCTGGTCGGGGAAGACCGCGTCGTCGATGATGCAGGAGATGCCGTTGGCCAGGTAGTTGCGGCAGGCGAAGCCGCAGGTGCGGCGGGCCAGCCGGTACTGCGCCTCGGAGGCGTCGTTCCACCCGGACTGCGGGTCGGCGAAGCCGGCCTGCACCCACTCGCGGACGTCGTCCAGCGAGATGTGCGCGGTCGGCGTCGGACGTCGCTCGGCCCAGTACCGGGCCACCGTGGTCTTTCCGGCCCCGGCCGGGCCGATCAGCAGCACCGCCAGGGTCGGCTGCACCGCGTACGGCGGGGGCACGGGCGCGCCGTGCGCCATCGGGAAGTGGCCGGTGTGCGGGGGCGGCGCGACGGGGTACGGCGGCCGGGCCGGCGGCGGAGGCCCGACCGGGTACGGCGGGTGCCCGCCCGCGGGCGCGAAGGAGTGGCCCGGCGGCGGCACGTGGCCCCCCGTACCCCCTGCGTACTGCGTCACTTGCACCTCCCGTCCGGGAGACTACACGGCGCCCTGGTGGCGGGCACAAGCCCGCCACCAGGCAACTGATCGTCCGTCAGGCCGGGCCGGACGCGCCGCGGGTCACTTGGTGACGAGCTGCTCGGCCAGCGCGCGCAGCGCCAGCTCGTAGGAGCCGATGCCGAAGCCGGCCACCGTGCCGGAGGCGACGGCGGCGATCACCGAGTTGTGCCGGAAGGTCTCCCGGGCGTACGGGTTGGAGATGTGCACCTCGATCAGCGGCGCGGTGCGCTGCGCGGCCGCGTCCCGCATCCCGTACGAGTAGTGGGTGAACGCCCCGGGGTTGATCACCACGGGGGTCCGCCCGTCGGCCGCCTCGTGCAGCCACTCGATCATCGCCTGCTCGGAGTTGGTCTCCCGGACCTCGACCTCCAGGCCGAGCTCCTTGCCGAGCGCGGTGCAGCGCTCGACCAGGCCGGCGTAGGAGGTGGCGCCGTAGACGTCCGGCTCCCGGCTGCCCAGGCGGCCGAGGTTGGGGCCGTTGAGCACCAGCACCCTGGTCACCTCGGGCGCCCCGGTCACGAGGAGACCTCCGCGTAGGCGGCGACCAGCACCTGCGGGTCCGGGCCCTCCAGCACGGAGGTCTTGCCCAGGCCGTCCAGCACGATGAAGCGCAGCAGGTCGCCGCGGGACTTCTTGTCGATCCGCATGGCGTCCAGCAGCTTCGGCCAGGCGTCCGCCCGGTAGCTCAGCGGCAGGCCGACCGAGGCCAGCACCGAGCGGTGCCGGTCGGCCGTCTCGTCGTCCAACCGCCCGGCGAGCCGGGCGAGTTCGGCGGCGAAGACCATGCCGATGGAGATCGCGGCGCCGTGCCGCCACTTGTAGCGCTCGTTGCGCTCGATGGCGTGGCCGAGGGTGTGGCCGTAGTTGAGGATCTCCCGCAGGCCCGACTCCTTGAGGTCGCCGGAGACCACGTCGGCCTTGACCTGGATGGCGCGCCGGATCAGCTCCACGGTGTGCGGGCCGGCCGGGGTCTTCGCCCCCTCCGGGTCCGCCTCGATCAGGTCGAGGATGACCGGGTCGGCGATGAAGCCGCACTTGATCACCTCGGCCAGACCGGAGACGTAGTCGTGCTTGGGCACGGTCTCCAGGGTGGCCAGGTCGGCCAGCACGCCCACCGGCGGGTGGAAGGCGCCGACCATGTTCTTGCCCTCGGCGATGTTGATGCCGGTCTTGCCGCCGACCGCCGCGTCCACCATGCCGAGCAGCGTGGTGGGCATCGAGACCCAGCGCACCCCGCGCAGCCAGGTGGCCGCCACGAAGCCGGCCAGGTCGGTGGTGGCGCCGCCGCCGAGGCCGACGATGACGTCGCTGCGGGTGAAGCCGGTCTGGCCGAGCACCGACCAGCAGTACGCGGCCACCTCGGCGCTCTTGGCCTCCTCGGCGTTGGGCACCTGGAGGACGATCGCCTCGTAGCCCTCGGCCGCCAGGTCCTCGCGGATCGCCTCGCCGGTGGCCTCCAGGGCCTCCGGGTGGATGATCGCGACCCGCTTGGCCTTGGTGCCGATCAGCCCGCCCAGCTCGCCCAGCAGCTGGTGCCCGATCAGCACGTCGTACGGGTCGTGCCCGGCGCTGCCGCCGACGTGGATGGTGACGGTGTCACTCATGCCTTCAACTCCAGTGCTTCCAGTACGGCGTCCGCGACCTGCTCGGGGGTGCGGCCCTCGGTGTCCACCACGGCCGTCGCCACCTCCAGGTAGAGGGGACGGCGGGCCTCCATCAGCTCGCGCCAGCGGGCCCGCGGGTTGATCGCCAGCAGCGGCCGGGGCGCGTCCAGGCCGACGCGCTTGACCGCGTCGCCGAGCGCGACCTCCAGGAAGACCACCGGCAGCTCGCGCAGCACCTCGCGGGTGGCCTCGGCCATCACCGCGCCGCCGCCCAGCGAGAGCACCCCGGGGTGCCCGGAGGCGGCGGCCGCGACGGCCGCCACCTCCAGCTCCCGGAAGTGCGGCTCGCCCTCGTCCACGAAGATCTCCGGGATGGGCTTGCCGGCCGTCTCCTCGATGTCCGCGTCGGTGTCCCGGAAGGTGACGCCGAGGCGCTCGGCGAGCAGCCTGCCGACGGTGCTCTTGCCGGCCCCGGGAGGGCCGACCAGCACGACCAGCGGTGCGGTCATCGGACGATCAGGTTGTCGAGGTAGCCCTGCACGTTGCGGCGGGTCTCGGAGACGTTGTCGCCGCCGAACTTCTCGGCCACCGCGTCGGCCAGCACCAGCGCCACCATCGCCTCGGCGACGATGCCGGCCGCCGGGACGGCGCAGACGTCGGAGCGCTGGTGGTGCGCCTTGGCGGGCTCGCCGGTGCGCACGTCCAGGGTCTGCAGGGCGCGCGGCACGGTGGCGATCGGCTTCATGGCGGCGCGCACCCGCAGCAGCTCGCCGGTGGAGAGGCCGCCCTCGGTGCCGCCGGAGCGGCCGGAGGTGCGCTTGATCCCCTCGGGGGTCGGGACGATCTCGTCGTGCGCCTTGGAGCCGGGGACGCGGGCCAGGTCGAAGCCGTCGCCGACCTCGACGCCCTTGATCGCCTGAATGCCCATCAGGGCGGCGGCCAGGCGCGCGTCCAGGCGGCGGTCCCAGTGCACGTGCGAGCCCAGGCCGACGGGGACGCCGTAGGCCAGCACCTCGACCACGCCGCCCAGGGTGTCGCCGTCCTTGTGGGCCTGGTCGATCTCGGCCACCATCGCCTTGGACGCGTCGGCGTCCAGGCAGCGCACCGGGTCCTCGTCGAGGCGGGCCTCGTCGGAGGGCAGCGGCAGCACGCCGGCCGGGGCCTTGGCGGCGGCCAGCTCGACCACGTGCGAGACGATCTCGATGCCGCAGGTCTCCTTGAGGTAGGAGCGGGCGACGGCGCCGAGCGCGACGCGGGCCGCGGTCTCACGCGCGGAGGCGCGCTCCAGGATCGGGCGGGCCTCCTCGATCGAGTACTTCTGCATGCCGGCCAGGTCGGCGTGGCCGGGACGCGGGCGGGTCAGCGCCTCGTTCCGGGCCAGGCCCGCGAGGATCTCCGGGTCGACCGGGTCGGCCGACATGACCTGCTCCCACTTGGGCCACTCGGTGTTGCCGACCATGATCGCCACCGGGCTGCCCATGGTCTCGCCGTGCCGGACGCCGCCGAGGAAGGTCACCTCGTCCTGCTCGAACTTCATCCGGGCACCGCGGCCGTAGCCGAGCCGACGGCGGGCCAGCGCGTCGGCGACCATCGCGGTGGTCACCGGCACCCCGGCCGGCAGGCCCTCCAGCGTCGCGACCAGTGCGGGGCCGTGCGACTCCCCCGCCGTCAGCCAGCGCAACGTACCCAACGGAGCTCCTTCGTCAGCGGCCCGCAGGCCAGGCGTTCGTTCCCCTCGATCCTTTCATGCCGGGAAACGGAACGGTCGCACGGTCCGCGTTGCGGACAGGAACGGTCCGAACCTTGTCAGTTCGAACGGACCCCGTCAGACCTCTCCTGCCAGGGCTTTCTCGCCCGCGGCGCGCATCGCGTCGAGCGGGCCGCGCCCGATGCCGGTGAACTGCTCGAACTGGAGCACCGCCTGATGGACCAGCAGGTCCAGGCCGCCGAGCACGGTCGCCCCGCGCGCCTCCACCGCCGCCACCAGGGCCGTCGGCCAGGGGTGGTAGAGCACGTCGAACAGCGCCCCGGGCGCGGCGGGCAGGGCGTCCGCGAAGTGGTCGGTGGCCCCGGCCGGGGTGGTCGAGACGGTCAGCGGCGCGGCCAGCGCGGCCGCCCCGTCCTCCCACGGCGCCGTACGGAGCGTCAGACCGAGCCGCTCGCCGAGCTCCCGCATCTCGGCGGCCCGCTCGGGGCTGCGCACGTGGACGGTCACCTCGCCGGTGCAGACCTGTGCCAGCGCGGCCAGCGCCGAGGAGGCGGTGGCGCCCGCGCCGAGCACAGAGGCGGCCTCCACCCGCTCGATGCCGCGCTCGCGCAGGGCGTTGACCAGGCCCGGGATGTCGGTGTTGTCCCCGCGCAGACGGCCGTCCGCACCGAACACCACCGTGTTCACCGCGTCCACCGAGAGCGCGGCCGCGCTCACCTCGTCCAGCAGCGGCATGACCACCCGCTTCAGCGGCATGGTCAGCGACAGCCCGGCCCACTCGGCCCGGTCGAGCCCCTCGACGAATCCGGCCAGCCCGGCCTCGTCCACCTCGTGCCGCCCGTACCGCCACTCCGTCAGCCCGAGCGC
Source organism: Kitasatospora sp. NPDC004289 (assembly GCF_053602875.1). Taxonomy (NCBI): domain Bacteria; kingdom Bacillati; phylum Actinomycetota; class Actinomycetes; order Kitasatosporales; family Streptomycetaceae; genus Kitasatospora; species Kitasatospora sp. NPDC004289. Next base: position 92,804 of record NZ_JBSGEL010000008.1, read on the forward strand.
CTCGTACCCGGCCCGGTGCAGCACCGGGGAGAGCGAGTGGGCGATCGGCGAGCCGAGCACGGCGGCCCGGTGCTGCGTGGTCACATCGTCCTCACTTGCACTGACCTGCCTTCTGGTCGAAGCCCTTGCCCTGCCCGGTGCACCACTCCTGGACGTTCTTCAGGTGCTCGTCCCAGGTGGCGGCGAAGCGGGTCTCCTGCGGGTTCATGGCGATCCAGTAGATCCAGTCACCCGCGGGCGGGTTCAGGACGGCGTTGATCGCCTCCTCGCCGGGGTTGGCGATCGGGGTCGGCGGCAGGCCCTTCCGCTTGTACGTGTTGTACGGGGTGTCCTTCTCGTGCTCGGCCGCCGAGAAGGTGGTGCGCCCCAGCTCGTACTGCAGGGTCGTGTCCAGTTCGAGCCGACCCCAAGTCCCCTTGGGCGGACCGGCGTTGATGTTGAGGCGGTTGGACATCGCCCGTGCCATCTTGCCGAAGTCGGCCGAGTTGTTGCCCTCGGCCTGCAGGATGCTGGCCGCGATGACGACCTCGTAGCCGTTCTTGACCCCGGCCTTCTGGGCGCCCGCGTCCAGGCCGAGCGCCTGGTACTTCTCGGTCGCGGTCTTGACCATCTGCTTGAGCAGGTCCTCGGGCTTCATGCCCTCGCTGATCGAGTACTTGGCCGGCCAGAGGAAGCCCTCGATGTTGCCGTTGGCGTACGGGGGCAGGCCGAGGTCGTTGACCTGGGCCTTGGCCACGTTCGCGGTGGTGCCCGGGGCCAGCTTGAGCTTGGCGTCGATCCGCTTGTAGATGTCGACGGCCTTCTGGCCCTCGGGCAGGATCAGCGCGGCGCCACCGGCCGAGTCCACCAACAGCTTGACGGCCGCCTCGGCGGACATCTGGTGGTGCATGGTGAAGAAGCCCGGCTGGATGGTCATCGCCTTGGGGTTCTTGCCGTAGGCGTTGCGGAAGGCGTCGAGGCTCTTCACCACGCCGGCGTCGAGCAGCACCTTGCCCATCGCGTCGCCCGTGCCCGGCTTGATCTCGATCTGGACCGTGCCGGTGCCCTCGCCCACGAAGTCCGGCGGCGGGCCGAAGTGCTTCTGGTAGAAGTTGTAGCCCCAGTAGCCACCGCCGGCCAGGCCGCCGATCAGGACCAGGGCGACCACCAGGCAGGCTCCGCTGTTCTTGCGGCCGGCCTTCTTGCCCTTCTCCTTGCGGCGCTTCTCGGCCGAGCGCGAGTCGTCCTGCTCGCCGAAGAAGGACTCCCGCTCCGGGTCGTGCTCCTCGGCGTACTCCTCCTCCGCCCAGTCCTCCTCGGGCTCGGGCTCGGCCGGCACGCGGGAGGGGGCGTCCAGCGCGGCGGCCTCGGCCTCCCAGTCGATGCCGTCGGGGCCCGGGCCGGAGACCGGCTCGGCGCGCCGGCGCGCGGGCTGCGGCTGGGCCTGCTGCGGAGGCATCGGCTGCTGGGGCACCTGCTGCTGCGGGTAGCCCTGCTGCTGGTACGGCTGCTGCGGGGCCTGCGGCGGCTGCTGGTAGGGCTGCTGACCGTACTGCGGCTGCTGCGGGGCCTGGGGCTGCTGACCGTACTGCGGCTGCTGCGGCTGCTGGGGGTAGCCCTGCTGCTGCGGGTAGCCGTACGGACCGGGCTGCTGGGGTTGCTGAGGGTAGCCGTACTGCCCCGGCTGCTGCCCCTGCTGTCCGGGCTGCTGTCCCTGGGCGTAGCCGCCGTACCCGGGGTCGCCCGGGTGCCACGGCTGCGTGCCCTGGGGCTGGTAGCCCCCGCCCAGATCCGTCATCGATCCCCTTAAGCCGATCCGGCAAGCCTCTCGAACCGGCGTGCTAGCGACACGCCTGGAGGGAGACGTTACCGTACCGCAGGGTACGTCCCCGCTGGACGGCCTCACCCTCAGTGGCCGGTGGCCGCCGGGGACGGACGGGCGGCGCGTGCCGCCTGACGTGCGTTGAACTCGGCGACGTTGCGCTGGTGCTGCTCGAAGCTGTCGGTGAAGCGGGTGTCCCCGGGGGCCACGGTGACGAAGTAGAGCCAGTCCCCCTCGGCGGGCTGGACGGCGGCCTGCAGGGCGTCCCGGCCGGGGTTGGCGATCGGGGCGGGCGGCAGGCCGGGGTGCAGGTAGGTGTTGAACGGCGAGTCCAGCTTGGTGTCACCCGTCGTGGTGGTCAGGGTGGAGCGGCCCAGCGCGTAGTTGATGGTGGAGTCGAACTGGAGCGGCATCCGCTTCGCCAGCCGGTTGTGCACCACCCGCGCCACCTTGGCCATGTCCTCCGCGTTGTCCGCCTCCCCCTGCACCAGGCTGGCGATGACCAGCAGCTCGTACGGGCTGCGGCCGAGCAGGGGCCCGGCGGTCTCCAGGTCGTCCGCCTGCTGGGCCTTGCCGGCCTGACGGACCATCTGCTGGAGCATGGCCAGCGGGGTGGTCTCCGCGGTGACGGGATAGGTCGAGGGGAAGAGGTAGCCCTCCGGGTTCCCCCCGGCCTCGGCCGGCAGGCCGAGCTCACCGGTGCGCTGCTCGGCCACCGCCTTGGTGGTGCCCGCGGTCAGCTTGAGCTTCTGGTCCACGGCCTCGTAGACCTGGGCGGCCCGGCGGCCCTCGGGGATGGTGAGGGCGTTGGCGTTGGCGGGGTCGAGCAGCACGTTCAACGCCGAGGCGGCGGGCAGCTTCTGACGGAGCGTGTAGGTGCCGGGCTGGATGCTGTTGCCAGCCGGGCTCTTGGCGGCCGCCTCGGTGAAGGCCCGGGTGCTGGCCACCACGCCCTCCTTGACCAGGGTCTGGCCGATCTGGGCCACGGTGGCGCCCTGGACCACCGAGACCTGGGCCGAGCCGGTGCCGGAGCCGCTGAAGTCGGCCGCCCGGACCGGTTCGTCCCGCGGCCACCAGAGGTAGCCGACCAGCACCGCGGCGCCGAGCACCCCGGCCAGCGCCAGCACGCTCAGGCAGCAGGCCAGGCCGGTGCGCAGCCGCCGCGGGTCGTGCGCGGGGGCGCCGGGCGGCGGGCCCGGGGTGCGGCCCTCGGGTTCGACCACCGGGGCGCCCAGGTGACCTGGCGTCAGGCCCGGCGCGCTGTACGGATCGGTCACGGCTCGTCCCCTCCGGCTGCCCTGGAACCCGGGGGTCGCAACGGCCCGGGAATGCGGAACGGGGCACCTGCGGCATTCCGCAGGTGCCCCGTCCGGGACGCTATTGCACGATGATCAGCCGACCGGCACGACGCTCTCACCGGGAGGCCTGCCGCTCACCCGTTCGGTCTCAAGGGCGTTCTGCAGGATCACCACGGCGGCCGCCTGGTCGATCACCGAGCGGCCCTTCTTGGCGTTGCGGCCGGAGGCCCGCAGGCCCTGGGCGGCGGTGACGGTGGTCATCCGCTCGTCCACCAGGCGGACGGGCACCGGGTAGAGCAGCATGGCCAGCCGGCCCGCGTACTCGCGGACCTTGGCGGCGGCCGGGCCCTCCTTGCCGCTCATCGAGCGCGGCAGGCCGACCACCACCTCGATCGCCTCGTACTCGTCCGCGATCGCCTTGAGCCGGGCCTGGGAGCGGCCCCCCGCCGGGACCGTCTCCACCGGGGTGGCGATCAGCCCGTCGGGGTCGCAGCTGGCGACCCCGATCCGGGCGTCCCCCACGTCCACGGCGATCCGGCGGCCCCGGCGGAAGACCTTCTCCTCCTGAGCCTCCATCAGCGGGCGCGCTCCGCGACCAGGCCCTTGACGGCGGCGATCGCCTCGTCCAGGGCGGCCGGGTTGGTGCCGCCGCCCTGGGCGACGTCGTCCTTGCCGCCACCGCCGCCGCCGAGGGTCTTGGCGGCGACCTTGACCAGCTCGCCGGCCTTGACGCCGCGCGAGCGGGCGTCCTCGTTGGTGGCGATCACGGTCAGCGGGCGGTCGTTCGCCACCGTGAAGGCGGCGACCACGGCCGGGCGGGCGCCGAGCCGGGCCCGGACGTCCAGGACCAGCTTGCGCAGGTCGTCGGCGCCGGTGCCGTCGGCGACGCGGGCCGCGACCACCGAGACCCCCTGCACGTCCTCGGCGCCCGCGGCGAGGCCGGAGGCCAGCGCGAGCACCTTCTCGGCGCGGAAGCGCTCGATCTCCTTCTCGGCGTCCTTGAGCTTGGCGAGCATCCCGGAGATCTTCTCCGGCAGCTCCTCCGGGCGGCCCTTGACCAGCTCGGTGAGCTGGGCCACCACGGTGTGCTCCTTGGCCAGGAACTTGTACGCGTCGGAGCCGACCAGCGCCTCGACCCGGCGGACACCCGCACCGATCGAGGACTCGCCGAGCAGCTTCACCAGACCCAGCTGGGCGGTGTTGCCGACGTGGGTGCCACCGCAGAGCTCCTTGGAGAAGTCCCCGATGGTGACCACGCGCACCGAGTCGCCGTACTTCTCGCCGAACATCGCGATGGCGCCGGCCTTGCGGGCCTGGTCCATCGTCATGACCTCGGCGGTGACCTCGAGTTCACGGGTCAGCACGTCGTTGATCTTCTGCTCGACGTCCACCAGGACCGAGCCCGGCACCGCGGCCGGGGAGCCGAAGTCGAAGCGGAAGCGGCCCGGGGCGTTCTCCGAACCGGCCTGGGCGGCGGTCGGGCCGAGCGCGTCGCGCAGCGCCTGGTGGGTCAGGTGGGTGGCCGAGTGGGCGCGGGCGATGGCCCGGCGGCGGTCCAGGTCGATCTGGGTGTACGCGGCGGCGCCGAGCACCACCTCGCCGACCACGACCGTGCCCTTGTGCACCGTGACGCCCGGCACCGGGGCCTGCACGTCGCGGACCTCGATCACCGCGCCGGAGTCCAGCCGGATCCGGCCCTGGTCGGCGAGCTGGCCGCCGCCCTCGGCGTAGAACGGGGTGCGGTCCAGGACGACCTCGACCTCGTCGCCCTCGTGCGCGGCCGGGGCGGAGACGCCGTCGACCAGCAGGCCGACCACGGTGGACTCGCCGTGCGAGTCGGTGTAGCCGGTGAAGACGGTGGCGCCGGAGCGGTCCGCCACCTCGCGGTAGGCGGAGACGTCGGCGTGGCCGTGCTTCTTCGCCTTGGCGTCGGCCTTGGCCCGGTCCCGCTGCTCCTTCATCAGGCGGCGGAAGCCGTCCTCGTCCACCGAGAGGCCCTGCTCGGCGGCCATCTCCAGGGTGAGGTCGATCGGGAAGCCGTAGGTGTCGTGCAGCTGGAAGGCCTTGTCACCGGCCAGCACCGAGGAGCCGGAGGACTTGGTCTCGGCGACCGCGCCGTCCAGGATCGTGGTGCCCGAGCGGAGCGTCTGGAGGAAGGAGACCTCCTCGGCGACGATCACGGTGGTGATCCGCTCGCGCTCCTTGTAGAGCTCCGGGTACTGCGGGCCCATGGCCTCGATGGTGACGTCGGTCAGCGCCTTGGCGACCGGGTCGGTGGCGCCCAGCAGGCGCATGTTGCGGATCGCGCGGCGCAGGATGCGGCGCAGCACGTAACCGCGGCCCTCGTTGCCGGGGGTCACGCCGTCGGAGACCAGCATCACCGAGGTGCGGATGTGGTCGGCGACCACGCGCAGCGAGACGTCGGACTTCTCGGCCGCGCCGTAGCGGTGGCCGGTCAGCTCGGCGGCCCGGTCGAGGATGTGCCGGGTGGTGTCGATCTCGAAGAGGTTGTCGACGCCCTGCAGGATGGTGGCCAGACGCTCCAGGCCGAGGCCGGTGTCGATGTTCTGGCTGGGCAGGTCACCGAGGATCGGGAAGTCGTCCTTGCCCGAGCCGGCGCCGCGCTCGTACTGCATGAAGACCAGGTTCCAGATCTCCATGTAGCGCTCGCCGTTGACCGCCGGGCCGCCCTCCTCGCCGTACTCGGGGCCGCGGTCGTAGTTGATCTCCGAGCACGGGCCGCAGGGGCCGGGGACGCCCATCGACCAGAAGTTGTCGGCCTTGCCCAGGCGCTGGATGCGCTCGGCCGGGACGCCGATCTTGTCGCGCCAGATGGCCTCGGCCTCGTCGTCGTCCTGGTAGACGGTGATCCAGAGCTTCTCGGGCTCCAGGCCGTAGCCGCCCTCGGCGACGGGGGTGGTCAGCAGCTCCCAGGCGAAGCCGATGGCACCCTCCTTGAAGTAGTCGCCGAAGGAGAAGTTGCCGCACATCTGGAAGAAGGTGCCGTGCCGGGTGGTCTTGCCGACCTCCTCGATGTCCGGGGTGCGGACGCACTTCTGCACGCTGGTGGCGCGCGGGAAGGGCGGCTTGACCTCGCCGAGGAAGTAGGGCTTGAACGGCACCATGCCGGCCGGGACCAGCAGCAGGGTGGGGTCGTCGGCGACCAGGGAGGCCGACGGCACGACGGTGTGGCCGCGCTCCTCGAAGAAGCGCAGCCACCGGCGGCGGATCTCTGCCGACTCCATCATTGGTCCTTCCGGTTGGGGCCGCCGGGCAGCTCCGGGAGCTGACGCGGCGTCGAATCCATGTCTGAGGGGGTGGTGCGGGCACTGCCGAGACGGGGGCGCTGGGCGGCGGCCGGGGAGCCCGGTGCCGCCTTGATAGCTCGCGCCGCCCCGATCGCCGGGTCCGCCGCGGCACCGCGCAGCGCCTTGCGGCGCGGGGGCTCGACCACGGCGGTGCCGTCCAGGCCCAGGTCGTCGCGGAGCTGGCGCTCGCGCTCGGTCATCCCGGCGCGCACGTCGGCGGCGAACCGCTTGGCGGCGTCGCCGAGTTGGAGCGCGCCGCGGGCGGCAGTGCCGGAGAGGCTGTCCGGGGTCATCCGGTGCACGGCCTCGTTGGCCTTGTTCATGGCCCAGACGGTGGCGCCGGCGCCGACCGCCATCCAGAAGATGCGTCGCACCATCGCCGTCAGCCCTTCACCGCGCGGCGCAGCCGGCCGACCAGTCCGCCCCGGCGCGGGGCGGTGGCGGCGCGGACCTCGGCCCGGATCAGCCGGGCCAGCTCCTCGCGCTCGCCCGCCTGCTGGGGCAGCGTCAGACCGGACTGCTGGCGGGCCACCGCCTTGCGCACGCCGTAGGAGAAGGCGGCCATCTTGACCAGCGGGCCGCCGAGGGTGGCGGCCACGGTGGAGGAGAGGGCGTTGGCGTTGGCGGCGGCGTCCTGCACGTTGGCGGTGATCTCGTCCACCCGCTCCAGCTGCTCGTTGGCGCTGCGCACGGCGGTGCCCGCGTCGGTCAGCAGCGGCACGGCCTGCTCGGTGACGGCGGCGACCAGCACGGTCGCCTCCCGGAGCACCTTGGAGAGCCGTACCAGGACGACCGCCAGCAGGGTGACCAGGACCGCCCAGAACACGGCCACCAACAGGCCGGCCAGCTCTCCCACGGACACCTTGTGCGCTCCCTCGCCGTCATCCCCACACTTCAGGGTTGAACCCTACCGCGATTCGGCAAGGAGATTACGTGCGGCACCCGGCTCGACCTGCGGCCGCGGCGGTGGGGCGGAAGCACCCACCGGGGCAGGACGGCCGGCCCGGCCCGCCCGAGGCGGCCCTCGTAACCCCCCACCCCGCCACCTCGTTGACGGGGTGGTCCGCAGGGTGCGGGCCCTTGCAGGCCACGGGGGCGGCTCAGTGTGCAGTGACTCACCCGGCCACCGGCTGCCCGCCGAGCTGACCAGCTTCGTCGGCCGGGAGGCCGAACTGGCGGATCTGGACGAGCTGTTGACGGCTGGTCGGCTGGTGACGGTGACCGGCCCCGGCGGGGTCGGCAAGACCAGGCTGGCCCTGCGCGCGGCGGCCGGGGCGGCCCGGCGGTACGCCGACGGGGTGCGGCTGGTGGAGCTGGCCGGGGTGCGCGGCCCGCACCTGCTGGGCCACGCGGTGCTGGAGGCGCTGCGACTGCCCGACTCCACCACCCGGCAGCCGGAGGAGGTGCTGGTCGAGCAACTGGCCGACCGGGAGCTGCTGCTGGTGCTGGACGGCTGCGAACACCTGGTGGAGTCCTGCGCCGCACTGGCCGCCGCGCTGCTGCGGGCCGCCCCCGGGCTGCGGGTGCTGACCACCGGCCGGGAGGTGCTCGGGATCGCGGGCGAACACCTCCACCCCCTGGCGCCGCTGCCGGTGTCGGCGGAGCCGGGCCGGGTCCCGGCGGCGGTGCGGCTGTTCGCCGACCGGGCCGCCGCCGTGCTGCCGGGCTTCGAGCTGACCGAGCGCAACCTGGCCGAGGCCACCCGGCTCTGCCGCCGGCTGGACGGCATCCCGCTCGCGGTGGAGCTGGCCGCCGGGCGGCTGCGGGCGCTCTCGGTGGAGCAGATCACCGACCGGCTGGACGACCGCTTCCGGCTGCTGGTCGGCGGTTCGCGCAGCGGCCCGGAGCGGCACCGCACGCTGCGCACCACGATCGGCTGGAGTCATGAGCTCTGCACGCCGCAGGAACGTTTGCTCTGGTCCCGGCTCTCGGTCTTCACCGGCGGCTTCGACCTGGAGGCGGTCGAGTACGTGTGCGCGGGCGAGGGCCTGGCCGCCGAGGAACTCCTCGACCTGGTGGGCGAGTTGATCGCCAAGTCGGTGCTGCTGCGGGAGCAGGGCCCGCTCGGCGCCCGCTACCGGCTGCTGGACACCCTGCGCGAGTACGGCGCCGGCTGGCTGCGGGCGAGCGGCGAGGAGCAGCGTCTGCGCCGGCGCCACCGGGACTGGTACCTCGGGGTGGCCACCTGGGGCGAGGTCGAGTGGTTCGGCCCGCGGCAGCCGGAGACCGCCGAGCGGACCAGACTGGCCCACTCCAACCTGCGCGCCGCCCTGGAGTTCAGCCTGGCCGAGCCGGGCGAGGAGCAGCTGGCCCTGCTGCTGGCCGGCACCCTCTGGTACTACTGGGTCGGCTCCGGCCACCTGGGCGAGGGCCGGCACTGGCTGGACCGCGCGCTGGCGCTGGCCCCCGAGCCGACCGAGGCCCGGGCCAAGGCCCTCTGGGTGACGGGCTACCTGGCCACCCTCCAGGGCGATCTGCACCGGGCCCGCCCCGCCCTGGCCGAGTGCCACCGGCAGGCCGTGGAGACCGGGGACGACCGGGCGCTCGCCTACGCGGTGCACCGGCAGGGCTGCGCGGCCCTGATCGGCGACGAACTCGCGCGCGCCACCGAGCTGTTCGAAGAGGCGCTCTGGCACTACGAGGCGATCGGCGAGCTGAACAGCAACGTGCTGATGGCGATGTTCGAGCTCGGCGTGGCGCACCTCTTCCAGGGCGAGACCGAGCGCGGCACCATCTGGCTGGAGAAGGTCCGGGAGGTCTGCGAGGAGCACGGCGAGCAGTGGGCCTACGCCTACGGCCGCTACGCGATGGCGTACGCGGCCTGGCTCTCCGGCGAGCTGCGCCCGGCCCGCGCGCACGCCCGCGAGTGCGTCCGGCTGAACCACCTCTTCCAGGACCTGCTCGGCGTGGTGCTGGCGCTGGACGTGCTGGCGGTGCTGGAGACCGAGGGCCCGGACCCGGACCTGTACGAGGCGGCGGTGCTGCTCGGCGCGGCGCACCGGACCTGGCGGGCGGTCGGCAAGCCGTTCTGCGGCTCGACCACCTTCAACACCCCGCACCGCACCGGCCTGGAGCGGGCCAGGAGCGGTCTGACGGAGCAGGAGTTCGCCGAGGCCTTCGAGCTGGGCGCGGCCCTGGACCTGGACCGGGCGGCGGCCCGGGTGGCCTCCGGCCGCGCCGTGCGGGTGCCCCGGAACGGGCCGAGCCCCGCAGCCGGAAGGCTGCGGGGCTCGGCTCTGCCTGCGGCAGGTCAGCGCGAGTAGTACTCGACGACCAGCTGCTCGTCGCAGATCACGGGGACCTCACGACGCTGCGGGGCGCGGTCCAGGCGGAAGGCCAGGGCGCGGAGGTTGACCTCGAGGTACTTCGGGGTCTGGCCCTCGCCCGCGTTGCCACCCTCACGGGCGACGACGAACGGGGTCTTCTCCTTGCTACGGTCACGCACGGTGACGACGTAGCCCGGCTTCAGCTGGAACGACGGCTTGTTGACCTTGCCACCGTTGACCTCGATGTGGCCGTGGACGACCATCTGACGGGCCTGGTAGATCGTGCGGGCGATGCCCGAACGCAGGACCAGCGAGTCCAGACGGGTCTCCAGCAGGGCGACGAGCGCCTCACCGGTCTTGCCCTCGACCTTCTTCGCGTTCTCGAACGCGCGGGCCATCTGCTTCTCGCTCAGGTCGTACTGGGCGCGCAGACGCTGCTTCTCGGTCAGACGGACCTTGTAGTCAGAGTTCTGCTTGCGGCCACGGCCGTGCTGGCCGGGCGGGTACGGGCGGGCCTCGAAGTACTTGACGGACTTCGGGGTCAGCGGGATACCCAGCGCACGGGCAATCTTGACCTTGGGACGCTTCTGGTTCGCCATGGAACCATTACCTCTTTCAGTTGCGAATACGGCTTCACCAGGTGTTGACGGAGGTTGCTCCTCGCGACCCGGAGAAAAACCGCCCGCATGACGGACGATCAGCCGCTCTCCGCAGCCGGGCACTACTGTGCTTGCACACGTTCGGCCCACCGCCGTGAGGTGGTGGGCTGCACGCGACACCGAAATCGGTGCGCAACGCTCCAGGAAGTCCGTGGAGGACTTCACGGCCATCGCCCCGCTGGTGCGGCCGGTCGGTCAGCCGAAGCTCACCGCCGGGCCCGGGACAAGGCACTCCGGGCAACTATACAGGCGTCACGACTCTCCCCTGAGCCGGCCCCTGGTCCACTCCACGGTGTCCGCGTACCGGGCCTCGCCGCCGCGCCTGGTCGGCTTGTAGTACTCCTTGCCGTGGACCGCGTCCGGCGCGTACTGCTGGCGGGCGATGCCCTCGGGCCGGTCGTGCGGGTACTGGTAGCCCTGGGCGTGGCCCAGCTTGGCGGCCCCCTTGTAGTGGCCGTCGCGCAGGTGCGGCGGCACCGCCCCGGCCAGGCCGGCCCGGACGTCGGCGAGGGCGGCGTCGATGGCCAGGTAGGCCGCGTTGGACTTGGGTGCCAGGGCCAGCGCGATGGCCGCCTGGCTGAGGATGATCCGGGCCTCCGGGAAGCCGATCAGGGCCACCGCCTGGGCCGCCGCCACCGCCGTCTGCAGGGCGGTGGGATCGGCCAGGCCGACGTCCTCGCTGGCCGAGATCATCAGCCGCCGGGCGATGAAACGCGGGTCCTCGCCGGCCTCGATCATCCGTGCCAGGTAGTGCAGGGTGGCGTCCACGTCACTGCCCCGGATCGACTTGATCAGGGCGCTGGCCACGTCGTAGTGCTGGTCGCCGTCCTTGTCGTAGCGGACCGCCGCCTGGTTCACCGCCGTCTCGGTGGTGGCCAGGGTGATCTCGGCCTCGCCCTTCTCCAGCGCCGCCCCGGCCGCCGCCTCCAGGGTGGTGAGCGCCCGCCGGGCGTCCCCGCCGGCGAGGCGCACCAGGTGGTCCTCGGCCTCCTGACCGAGCGTCACCTCGCCCGCCAGTCCGCGCTCGTCCTCCACCGCGCGGCGCAGCAGCGCCCGGACGTCCTCGTCGGTCAGCGACTCCAGGGTGAGCAGCAGCGAGCGGGAGAGCAGCGGGGAGATCACCGAGAAGTACGGGTTCTCGGTGGTGGCGGCGATCAGGGTGACCCAGCGGTTCTCCACCGCCGGGAGCAGCGAGTCCTGCTGGGCCTTGGAGAAGCGGTGGATCTCGTCCAGGAAGAGCACCGTCTCCCGGCCGGACATGCCGACGGCGCGACGGGCGCCGTCGATCACCGCGCGGACCTCCTTGACCCCGGCGGTGATCGCCGAGAGCTCCACGAAGCGGCCCTCCACCGCCTGGCTGATCACGTGCGCCAGGGTGGTCTTGCCGGTGCCGGGCGGACCCCAGAGGATCACCGAGCTGGTCGCCGCCGGGCCGCGCGAGTTGGCCACCAGCCGGCGCAGCGGGGAGCCGTCCTTGAGCAGCTGCCGCTGCCCGGCCACCTCGTCGATGGTGCGCGGGCGCATCCGCACGGCGAGCGGGGCCCGCCCGGGCTCCTGGGCCTGGCGTTCCTCGGCGGCTGCGGTGAAGAGGTCCGGTTCCACGCTGTGAAGCGTATGCCAGAGCGCCGACGGTTCAGTCGGCCAGCTTCGCGGCGTGGTCGGGCACGTACTTCTGCAGGTCGCGCGGGGGCCGCTGGTAGCCGTGGCCCGGCGGACGGGCCGGCAGGTGCACGGAGGGCGGGCTGACCTCGTGGTACGGGACGGTGGACAGCAGGTGGGCGATCATGTTGATCCGGGCCCGGCGCTTGTCGTCGCTCTCCACCACGTGCCAGGGGGACTCGGGGATGTCGGTGTAGACGAACATCTCGTCCTTGGCCCGGGAGTACTCCTCCCACCGGGAGATCGACTCGGTGTCCATCGGCGACAGCTTCCAGCGCCGCATCGGGTCCTCCAGCCGGTCCCGGAAGCGCTTCTCCTGCTCGGTGTCGCTGACCGAGAACCAGTACTTGCGCAGCATGATCCCGGCCTCGATCAGCATCCGCTCGAAGGTCGGGCACTGGTGCAGGAACTGCCAGTACTCCTCCGGCGTGCAGAAGCCCATCACCTTCTCCACCCCGGCCCGGTTGTACCAGCTCCGGTCGAACAGCACGATCTCCCCGGCGGCCGGCAGCTGCTCCACGTACCGCTGGAAGTACCACTGGCTGCGCTGGCGCTCGGTCGGCGCCGGGAGTGCGGCGATCCGCGCCACCCGGGGGTTGAGGTACTCGGTGACCCGCTTGATCGCGCCGCCCTTGCCGGCCGCGTCCCGGCCCTCGAAGACCACCACCAGCCGGACGCCCTCGGCCCGCACCCACTCCTGGAGCTTGACCAGCTCGCCCTGGAGCCGGAGCAGCTCGCGCTCGTACGGCTTCTTCGGGAGCCTCGTCGTGCTGCTCGGCTTGGGGGACTTCGACGCCATCCGGCCCTCCGCTCACGGGTGCTGATGGGCACTCACGTTACGGCGGATCAGGCCCGGTCGCAGGTCGGCCGCGCACTGCGTGCGAACTCCGGGCGAACTGCGTGGGAACGGCGCGGGGCGCCCGGGACCGACCGTCCCCTGTGCTGCCGGTACCGGACCCCCGCGACGGGTGGCCCACTCTGCCCCAGCCCCGGTGGACCGGTCCAATTCCCCCTTCCATAACCTGACGGCATGGACATCGACACCCGGCTGCTCCGCTCCTTCGCGGCGGTCCACGAGGAGCGTCAGCTCACGGCCGCCGCCGCCCGGCTGCTGGTGTCCCAGCCCGCCCTCACCAAGCAGGTGCGCCAGCTGGAGGCCCTGCTCGGCGTCCAGCTCTTCGAGCGCACCCGGACCGGCGTGACGCCCACTCAGGCCGCCGAGGAGCTCGCCCGCCGGGTCCCCGCCCTGCTGGCCGGCTGGGACGGCGCCGTCCGCGCCGTCCGCCAGGCGGCCACCGAGGCCGAGGGAGTGCTCCGGGTCGGCTTCGAGGGGGCCACCGTCAACCTGATGAGCCTGGCCACCATGGCCGACTTCGAACGGCGGATGCCCGGCTGGCAGGCCCGGATGCGACAGAACAACTGGTTCGACGTCACCTCCGGCCTGGCGAGCGGCGAGATCGACCTCGCCCTCTGGCACGCCCCCGCCGACCTCTCCCCCGAGTTCGCCGGCGAACGCCTCGCCACCTCCCCCCGGCTCGCGGTCCTCCCCGTCTCCCACCCCCTGGCCGACCGCGCGACCATCGACGCCACCGAGCTCTTCGACGACCCCTTCGTCGCCATCCCCGCCGAGGCCGGCTTCTGGCGCGACTACTGGCTCGGCTGCCCCGAACGCGGCGGCCGCCCGGCCCGGATCGGCGCCGTCGTCCACAACGCCGACGAATGGCTCGCCGCCGTCGCCTGCGGCCAGGGCATCGGCTTCGCCCCCTCGGCCATGCGCCGCCTCGCCTCACGCCCCGACGTGGTCTACCGCGAGGTCACCGGCCTCTCCCCCAGCCACGTCGGCCTCTACTGGCTCCGCGACCGCCCGCTCACTGCGGCGATGGCCGCCTTCATCGAGAGCTGCCGCAGCACCTTCGAGCTGTAGGTACCGGCTTTCGGGCGCCACGAAGGCGCGTGAAGTGTACAGTTCTGTCATGAGCGATACGCTGCCGATCACCGAAGCGCGGGCCAAGTTCGGCTCGCTGGTACGCCGGGCCTCGCACGGCCGTGAGCGGATCGTCATCACCGACCACGGCCAGCCCGCCGCCGTCCTCATCAACCCCCAGGAACTCGCCGACCTCGAGGACGCCCTCGCACTGGCCCAGTACCGCGCCCGCCAGGCCGCCGGCACCGTCGTGACCGTCGCCCACGACGACGTCCGCACCCAGCTCGGCCTGGACCGCGGGTGACCCACCGCATCACCTGGGACGAGCACGCGATCAACGCCGCAGCTCGCTTCCTCAAGGACGACCCGGACGAGCTGCGCCAGGTCATGGACGCCGTCGACCTCCTGGCCGACGATCCCCGGCCGACCGGCTCCGCCGCATACGGCTCGCCCGACCTGCGCCGCATGCACGTCGGCCGTTACCGGGTCATGTACGAGATCGCCGACAGCACCGTGACGATCGTGATCGTCAACCTCGGCCGCGTGGCCTGACCTCTGCACCGCGGCCTGCTCACAGGGTGACAGCGGCGGTGATCCGGTCGACGTCGCCGCGCTCCGCCGGCGGGAGCGGGCCGCCGTTCGCCCGGCGGAGGGCGTCCGCCTCGGCCAGCAGGCGGGCGGCCTCGGCCGGGTCGGCGGCGAGGACGGCGGCTCCGGCCAGGCCCTCCAGGGAGAGTGCCACGGCTCGCTGATCGCCCAACTCCCTCGCGTACGACAGGCTTTTGCGGTGCCAGTCCGCTGCCTCGGCCGCCTGGCCGCGGAGTTCGGCGATGAAGCCGAGCTCGACGTGGAGGAGGTGCTTCCCGGCGAGGGACGACGGGTAGTCGTCGAGCATCGTGCGCAGGTGGCGCTCGGCCTCGTCGAGCTCGCCCGCTCGCCGAGCCCCCAGGGCCAGTCCCATCAGGGCGAACACCTCGCCGTACAGGTAGCCCTGGGCGACGGCTGCCTGGCGGGCGCGTTCGTGCAGCTCGCGGGCCCTGTCCCAGTCGCCGGCCAGCAGGGCCAGCCGGCCCAGGCCGCCGAGCCGGGCGGAGACCTCGGCGGCCAGGCCGAGCCCCTCGGCGAGGGCCAGGCCCTCGGTCTGGAGCGTGGCCGCGGCGGTGTGGTCCCCGGCGATCTCGGCCAGTGCGGCGAGCACCGGAACGGTCTGCAACTCGCCCCAGGCGTCGCCCAGCTGACGGAAGGCCAGGGAGGCCGCCCGGCCCTCCCGCCCGGCTGCCTCCAGGTCGCCTGCCACCAGGGCGGTGACGGCCAGCAGGGCCCGGACGGCGGCCGTGCCCCAGGCGTCGTCCGCCGCCTCGCAGAGCTCCAGGGCCCGGACGGCGAC
Source organism: Kitasatospora sp. NPDC004289 (assembly GCF_053602875.1). Taxonomy (NCBI): domain Bacteria; kingdom Bacillati; phylum Actinomycetota; class Actinomycetes; order Kitasatosporales; family Streptomycetaceae; genus Kitasatospora; species Kitasatospora sp. NPDC004289. The sequence goes on from NZ_JBSGEL010000008.1 coordinate 108,106, forward strand.
CTCCCGTGCGGCCACCGGGTCGCCGGCGTGGTGCAGTCCGTAGCCGTGCAGCCAGAGCGCCCGCCCGCGCCGGCCAGGGTCGGGCATCTCCGCGACCGGGCCCTCCCCGCCAGCTGCCTGGTGCCCCGTCAGCATCGCGAACGCGCCGTACTGGAGCCGGAGTTCACCCTCGCCCGGGGTCCCGGGCGGCAGCCGGTCGAGGACGGTGGCGAGGGTGGTGCGGGCCTCGTGCAGGCGGCCGCGCAGCAGCCACCACGGGGCGAGCGCGGCGGCCTGCCGGGCGGCGCCGGACGGGTCCGCACGGTGGAGTGCGGCGTGCAGGTTGGCGGCGTCGGCGTCCAGCCGGGCCAGCCACTCGCGCTGGTGCGGGCCGCGCAGTGCGGGTTCGGCCCGGACCGCCAGGTCGGCGTAGTGGCGGGCGTGGCGGTCGGCCGCCGACCCCGACTCGCCCGCCTCGTGGAGGCGTTCGCGCGCGTAGGCGGCCACCGATTCGAGCAGGTGGTAGCGCGGGCCGTCGGCTCCGTGCACCGCGTCGACCAGCGAGCGGTCCACCAGCCGGCCGACCAGGTCGAGGACCTCCCACGCGGGTGTGCCGTCCGCCGCGCAGACCGCCTCGGCGGCCGCCAAGGTGCACCCCGCCACGGGGACGGAGAGCCGTCTCAGCACGGCGCGTTCGGGCTCGGTGAGCAGGTCCCAGCTCCAGTCGATCACCGCGCGCAGGGTCTGCTGCCGGGCCGGCAGCCCGCGCTGCCCGGAGGCCAGCAGCCGGAACCGGTCGCCCAGCCGGTCCGCCAACTCCCGTACGCCCATGGACCGGACCCGGGTCGCGGCCAGCTCCAGGGCGAGCGGCAGGCCGTCCAGGCGGCCGCAGATCAGCTCCACGGCCTCCCTGGTCCGGGCGTCCTGCGGGCTCGCTCCGAAGCCCGGGGCGGCAGCGGTGGCGCGCTCCGTGAACAGCCGTGCGGCGTCGGCGGGTTCGAGCGGGGTGACGGGGTGGAGGGTCTCCTCGGGGAGGCGCAGCGACTCCCGGCTGGTGGCCAGCACCCGCAGGCCGGGCGCCACCGCCAACAGCTCGGCGACCAGCGCGGCGGCCGCGTCGATCACGTGCTCGCAGTTGTCCAGGACCAGCAGCGTCCGCCGCCCCCGCAGCGCGGCGGCCAGCGAGGCGGCGGCCGAGTCGGGCGCCAGCGGCATCGCGGCCTGCTGGACACCCAGGGCAGCGGCCACCGACTGGGCCAGGTCGGCCGTGCCGACGGGCAGCGGACCGAGCTCCACCAGCCGGACGTCCTCCTGCGGATCCTCCGACAGCCGGTGGGCGAGGGCCAGCGCGAGCCGGGTCTTGCCCACCCCGCCGGGGCCGGTGAGCGTCACCAGCCGCTCGGTTCGCAGCAGGTGGACGAGCCGGTCCAGCGCCGGGCCACGCCCGACCAGCCCCGTCCGCGGCACCGGCAACACCGCCGCACCGCCGCACCGCCGCCCGCGACCACGACCACGGCCGCCCCACCGCGGAGCTCCGCCGGTGCAGGCAGTAGCGCCGGGTCCTGCCGCAGGATCGCCGCGTGCAGCGCCGTCAGTTCCGGCCCCGGATCGATCCCCAACTCCTCGGCCAGCAGCGCCCGCAGCTCCCCGTACGCGGCCAGCGCCTCCCCCTGCCGCCCCGCCCGGTACAGCGCCCGCAGCTGCACCGCGCGCAGCCGTTCCCGCAGCGGGTGACGGTCCACCAGTTCGGCGAGCCCGCCCACCAGCAGCGGATCGCCCGCCGCCAGCCGGGCCTCGGCCCGCTCCTCCTCCACCGACAGCCGCTCCTCCGCGAGCCGCTGCACCGCCGCCCGGGCGAACTCCTCGTCGCCGAAGTCGGCGTACGGCTCGCCGCGCCACAGCTCCAGTGCCGTACCCAGGGCCGTCGCCCGCTCCCCGGGGTCCACCATCAGCCGCGCCCCGGCCGTCCGGGTGCGGAAGGCGCCCGCATCGAGCTCGCCCTCCGCCAACTCCAGCCGGTACCCGGCCGGTTGGTGGGTGACCCGGTCGCGCCCGATCGCCCGGCGCAGCTGGGAGACCTTGGCCTGGAGGGCGTTGGCGGGGTTGCCCGGCAGGGCGTCGCCCCAGAGGGCGTCCACCAGCCGGTCGGTCGGCACGGCCCGTCCCTCGTGGACCAACAGCACCGCCAGCAGCGTCCGCACCTTGGCCTCGGGGACCGGCACCACCGCACCGTCCGCGTCCCACACCGCCAGCGGACCGAGCACCCCGTACCTCATGCGGCCCACCCTACACAGCCAAGATCATCAGCCCGCCGTCAGCGGACCGTCAGTGCTCCCGAAGCGAGTTGAGCGATCGTCAGGCCAACGGAACGAAAGACCTCCCGAGGAGCCAGCCATGACCAGCACCGACCTCTTCCAGCCCGCCCGTCTCGGCGCGCTCCGCCTCGCCAACCGCCTGGTGATGGCCCCGATGACCCGCAACCGGGCCGACTCGAAGGGCATCCCGACCGAGCTGATGGCCACCTACTACGCCCAGCGCGCCACCGCCGGCCTGATCATCGCCGAGGCCGCCACCCCCAACCCGGTCGGCGCCACCTACCCCGACATCCCGGCCATCCACGACGAGACCCACGTCGCCGGCTGGCGGCGCGTCACCGAGGCCGTCCGGGCCGAGGGCGGCCAGATGTACCTGCAGCTCCAGCACGGCGGCCGGGTCGGCCACCCGGAGACCACCGGGCTGCACCCGCTCGCGCCCTCCCCCGTCCCGCTGCCCGGCACGATCTTCACCCCCTCCGGGCACCAGGAGACCGTGGTGCCGCGGGAGATGACGGAGCAGGACGTCCGCGACACCGTCGCCGACTTCGCCGCCGCCGCGCGCCGCGCCGTGGAGGCGGGCTTCGCCGGGGTCGAGGTGCACTCCGCCAACGGCTACCTGCTGCACCAGTTTCTCTCCTCGCACACCAACCGCCGCACCGACGGCTACGGCGGCTCCGTCGCGAACCGGATCCGCTTCACCGTCGAGGTGGTGCGCGCGGTCGCCGAGGCCATCGGCCCGGAGCGGGTCGGCGTCCGGATCGCCCCCGGCGTGACCGCCAACGGCATGGCGGAGGACGACGTCGAGGAGGTCTACCCGGCCCTGGTCGAGGCGCTGGCCGGGCTCGGCGGCCTCTCCTACCTGCACGTGGTCTTCGCCGATCCGGAGCAGCCGCTCTTCCACGCCCTGCGCCGCGCCTGGCCGGGCACCCTGATCGCCAACCCGGTGCTCCCCTGGCCCGGCCCGCTCCCGGTGGACGGCGGCCGCGCCGCCGGCGAGCGGCTGCTCGCCGCGGGCGCCGACCTGATCGCGCTCGGCCGCGCCTTCCTCGCCAACCCCGACCTGGTCGCCCGGCTGCGCACCGGCGCACCGCTGAACCCGATCCGGGACGCCCACCTGATGTACGTCGGCGGGGCGACGGGCTACACCGACTACCCCGCGCTGGAGCCGGCCGGGACCGGGGCGGGACGCTGAACCCTCACGGCCGGGACGGCGGGACGGCCAGGGTGGGTGCATCCGACCCTGACGGAGGATCACCATGGCCACCGCCCCGCCCACCCGGAACGACCACGGCCAGGACGTGGACCCGCACGACCTGGACCTGGTCGCCTTCCGCTCCGACCCCACCCGGCGGGCCCGGGATTCCCTGTTGGCCGTCAACGCCGGGATGCGCAGCGCCTACGCGGCCCTGAAGGCCGACCTCACCCCGCACCTCAGCCCGGTGATCGTGGTGGAGAACGACTCCCGGGGCGGCCGCTACACCCTGATCCACCGGGGCGAGCGGGAGAGCCTGCACCCGCTGGCCGAGGAGTTCGAACTCGCCAAGTCCATCGCCCACGTCCCGCTCGGCGTCTTCTCGATCCTCGCCCCGTACCTGAGCGGACCGACCGGGGCGGCCGGCTGGGCCGGGCCGCTGCGGGAGTTCGCCGGGACGCTCGGCACGGCCCGCCGCCTCCTCGAAGCGGCGGGGCTGCCGCAGGAGTTGGAGGCCTCCTCGCGGCGGATCCTGGACGCGGCGGTGGAGTTCGCGGAGACCTCCACGGCCCGGGACGGCTTCACCGTCGAGTCCTTCACCGAGTTCACCGGCTCCGTGTACGCCGACATCCGCACCAACATGGCGCACGCCGCCCGGGCCCAGATCGCCGGGGTCGGCCGGCTGATGCGGCGCTGGCGGCAGCGGGTCGGCGAGCGGGAGTGGCCGGACCTCTACGTGGTGGTGCTCTCGATCTGGACCACCGCCGTGCTCAACCAGAACAGCATCGTCATCCGGCGCTTCCTCGACCCGGCCCGGGCCGACGACCACCTGCTCGACATCACCACCGCCCAGCTCCCAGCCGACCCGGTGGCCACCGCGCTGGACAACCTGGCCCGGATCGTCCAGGACAACGTCGCCGCCGAACTGGTCTTCCCGGTCGACCAGGAGGTGGCCGACGCCCTCAAGGGCCAGGAGGACCTGCTCTCCGAGACCATCCTGGAGCAGCTCTCCTGCCCCTACCGGGGCCGGGCCGCGTGAGTCGGCGGGCGGCCGTCGGGCTGGTCCTGCTGGCCGCCGACCTGCGGGCCGCCTTCACCGCACTCCCCCCGCTGCTGCCCGCCCTCGGCCTCGGCGGGGCCGCCGCGAGCGCCCTCACCACCCTGCCCGTGCTCTGCCTGGCCCTGGTCGCCCCGTTCGCCGCGCCGCTCGCCCGCCGCTTCGGCAGCTCCGCGACGGTGGCGGCCGCCCTGGCGCTGCTGACGGCGGGTCAACTCCTCCGGGGCCTCCCCTCCGGCACCGCGCTGTTCGCCGGCACCGCCCTGGCGGGCGCGGGCATCGCCGTCGGGAACGTCCTGCTCCCCGCCGTGGTCAAGCAGCGGTTCCCCGGCCGGACCGGCCCCGCCACCGGCCTGGCCATGGCCGCGATGTCCGGCACCGCCGCCCTCGCCGCCGCGCTGGCCGTCCCCCTGGCCCGCGCCACCGGCCCGCACGCGGCCCTCGCCCTCTGGGCCGTCCCGTCCCTCGCGGCCGCCCTGCTCTGGGGGCGGGGGCACGAGGCGGACGGGCCGCCTCGGGGGCGCGAGGAACTGCGCGCTGCGGAAGAACATGACCCGCGTGCCGGGTACGGAGATCCACCTGCAGGTGAGCGCCCGTACCCGGCAGACAGGTCCGAGCCTTCCGCAGCGCGCAGTTCCTCGCGCCCCTGGGGCGCTGCCCTGCTGCGCGAGCCGCTCGCCCTCGCCGTGGCCGGCTTCCTCGGGCTGGTCTCGCTGATGTTCTACGTGCTGACCGCCTGGCTCCCCACCCTGCTGCGGGATCAGGGGCACGGCGCCGCCGAGGCCGGGGCGATGCTCTCGGTCTTCCTGCTGGTCGGCATCCCGTTGGGGTTCGCCGCTCCGTTGCTCGCCGCCCGGCTGCCGGACCAACGCCCGCTGGCCGCCGCCGTCTCCGCCGCCACCGCCCTCGGACTGGCCGGGCTGCTGCTGGCACCGCAGGCGGCCTGGCTCTGGGTGGTGCTGCTCGGGGTGGCCAACGGCATCGGGTTCCCGCTCGCCGTCACCCTGCTGGGCCTGCGCACCCCGGACCCGGCGACCGCCACCCGGCTCTCCGGGCTGGCCCAGACGGCGGGCTACGGGCTGGCTGCCCTCGGCCCGCTGACGGTGGGTCTGCTGCGCACCGCCACCGGCGGCTGGACGGCACCGCTGCTCCTGCTGCTGGCGCTCGTCCTGCCGGAAGCGGCCCTCGGTCTGGCCGCCTCCCGTCGAGGCCTGCTCACGCTCAGAGCGAGCCGAACGGCTCCGGGTAGCGGCAGTGCCCGCTCGGCGTGGAGCCGTTGGCCCCCGGCAGGCGGAGCGCCTGGAAGTACTCGGCGGGCACCTCGAAGGGCCCGGTCACCGCGTGCTCGGCGGCCGGTGTGAAGCCGAACTGCCCGTAGTAGGACGGATCCCCGAGCACCACGACCAGCTGCTCGCCCGCCGCCGCGGCGGCCTCCAGCACGGCCCGCACCAGCAGCTGCCCGACCCCCTGCCGCTGCCACTCGGGCGCGACCGCCACCGGGGCGAGCGCCAGTGCCTCACCGCCGCCGACCTCCAGCCGGGTCAGCAGGGCGTGGCCGACCACCAGGTCCCGCTCGTCCACCGCGACCACCGAGAGCTCCGGCAGCCAGGCGTGGTCGCGGCGCAGCGCGTCGACCAGGTCGGCCTCGTCCGGGCCGGGGAACGCGGCCATGTGCACCCGTCTGGTCGCGGGCGCGTCCTCGGGGAGCTCGACTCTGGTGCTGACGGTCATCGGTGTTCCTTCCACGCCATTGTGGACGACGGAGCGGCCCCGGCAGTTGCGACGAGTCGCATCCACCGGGGCCACGATGTTACTGAAGCCTCGTCAGGACTCCTTCGGGGCCTCCGACTTGGCGGCCGCGGCCGTCTCCGACTTCGGCTTGGCGTCGACACCGGCCTCCCGGCGCTGGGCCGGGGTGATCGGGGTCGGGGCGCCGGTCAGCGGGTCGCCGCCGGTCGAGGTCTTCGGGAACGCGATGACGTCACGGATGGTGTCGTACCCGCCGAGGAGGGTGACGATGCGGTCCAGGCCGAAGGCGACGCCACCGTGCGGCGGCGGGCCGTAGTTGAAGGCGTCCAGCAGGAAGCCGAACTGCGACTGGGCCTCCTCCTCGCTGAGGCCGATCGCGTCGAACGCCCGCTTCTGCACGTCCCGCTGGTGGATACGGATCGAACCGCCGCCCAGCTCCGAGCCGTTGAGCACCAGGTCGTAGGCGTTGGAGAGCGCCGAGCCCGGGTCGGTGTCGAAGGTGGCCAGCGACTCGGCGGTCGGGGCGGTGAAGGGGTGGTGCACCGCGTGCCAGCCCTGGAACTCGCCCTTGTCGTCCTCGATCGGCTCGAACATCGGGAAGTCGACCACCCAGAGGAAGGCCCACTGCGACTCGTCGATGAGCTCGCAGCGGCGGCCGATCTCCAGGCGGGCGGCGCCGAGCAGCTCCTGCGAGGCGGTCTTCTTGCCGGCCGCGAAGAACACCGCGTCGCCCGGCTTGGCGCCGGCCGCGGCGGCCAGGCCGGCCAGGTGCTCCTCGGAGAGGTTCTTGGCCACCGGGCCGCGCAGCTCGCCGGTCTCGGCGTCCACCAGCACGTAGGCCAGGCCGCGGGCGCCGCGCGCCTTGGCCCAGTCCTGCCAGGCGTCCAGCTGCTTGCGCGGCTGCGAGGCGCCGCCGGGCATCACCACGGCGCCGACGTACGGGGCCTGGAAGACCCGGAACTCGGTGCCCGCGAAGTACTCGGTGAGGTCGGTGAGCTCCTGGCCGAAGCGCACGTCCGGCTTGTCCGAGCCGTAGCGGTTCATCGCGTCGGCGTAGGTCATCCGGGGCAGCGGGCTGGGCAGCTCGTAGCCGTGGACCTCGGACCAGATCCGGGAGACGACCTTCTCGCCGAGGGCCAGGATGTCCTCCTGGTCGACGAACGAGGCCTCGATGTCCAGCTGGGTGAACTCCGGCTGCCGGTCGGCGCGGAAGTCCTCGTCGCGGAAGCAGCGGGCGATCTGGTAGTACCGCTCCATGCCGGCCACCATCAGCAGCTGCTTGAACAGCTGCGGCGACTGCGGCAGGGCGTACCAGTGGCCCGGCTGCAGGCGGACGGGCACCAGGAAGTCGCGGGCGCCCTCGGGGGTGGAGCGGGTGAGGTACGGGGTCTCGATGTCGAGGAAGTCGTTCTCCTCCATCACCGTGCGGATGATGTGGTTGACCTTCGAGCGCAGCCGCAGCGCGCGGGCCGGGCCCTCGCGGCGCAGGTCCAGGTAGCGGTACCGGAGGCGGACCTCCTCGTTGACCGTGCCCGGCTCGTACTCGGCGACCTGGAAGGGCAGCGCGGCGGCCTCGGAGAGGACCTCCAGCGCGCCCACCACGACCTCGATCTTGCCGGTCGGGATCTCCGGGTTCTCGTTGCCCTCGGGGCGGACCCGGACCTCGCCGACGACCTTGACGCAGTACTCGGAGCGCAGGTCGCCGATGGCCTCCAGGTCACGGGCGACGATCTGCACGGTGCCGGAGGCGTCCCGGAGGTCGATGAAGGCGACGCCGCCGTGGTCGCGGCGGCGGGCGACCCAGCCGGCCAGGGTGACGGTGGTGCCGGCGTGCTCCGCGCGGAGCGTGCCCGCGTCGTGCGTGCGGATCACAGCTGCTTCTCCTTCAGGGTGGTGACGAGTGCTTCGAGGGCGACGGGGCTCTGCTCGCCGGAGGTCATGTCCTTCAACTGGACGACGCCCTCGGCGAGATCGCGGTCCCCGGCGACCAGGGCGAAGCGGGCGCCGCTACGGTCGGCGGACTTCATGGCGTTCTTGATGCTCTTGACGCCGAAGGCGAGGTCGGTGGCGATGCCGGCCCGGCGCAGCTCGGTGACCTTGCCGAACAGCACGGCCTTGGCCTCCTCGCCGAGCGCCACGGCGTACACCTCGGTGGTGACCGGCAGGTCGAGGGTCACGCCCTCCGCCTCCAGCGCCAGGTAGGTTCGGTCCACGCCCAGGCCCCAGCCGACCGAGGGCAGGGCCGGGCCGCCGAGCATCTCCGACAGGCCGTCGTAACGCCCGCCGCCGCCGATCGCGGACTGCGCCCCGAGGCCGAAGTGCACGAACTCGAAGGTGGTGCGGGTGTAGTAGTCCAGGCCGCGGACCAGCTTGGGGTCCTGCTCGTACGCCACCCCGGCGGCGGTCAGCAGCGCGCGGACCTGCTCGTCGTAGGACGTGCAGTCCTCGCAGAGGTAGTCGCGGAGCATCGGCGCGTCGGTGAGCTGGGCCTGCACCGACTCGCGCTTGTCGTCGAGCACCCGGAGCGGGTTGATCTCGGCGCGGCGGCGGGTCTCCTCGTCCAGGTCGAGCCCGGAGAGGAAGTCGACCAGCGCGGCGCGGTAGACCGGACGGCACTGCCTGTCGCCCAGCGAGTTGACCAGCAGCTTGTAGTTCCGCAGGCCGAGCGCCTTGAAGGCGTCGTCCGCCAGGATCATCAACTCGGCGTCCAGCGCCGGGTCCTCGGCCCCGATCGCCTCGGCGCCGATCTGCGAGAACTGGCGGTAGCGGCCCTTCTGGGCCCGCTCGTAGCGGTAGAAGTTGCCCGAGTACCAGAGCTTCACCGGCAGGTTGCCCTGCTTGTGCAGGTTGGCCTGGAGGGCCGCGCGGACCACGGAGGCGGTGCCCTCGGGGCGCAGACCGAGCTCGTCGCCGCCCTTGGTGGTGAGGGTGTACATCTCCTTGGTGACGATGTCGGTGGACTCGCCGACGCCGCGGGAGAAGAGCTTGATGTCCTCGAAGACCGGGGTCTCGATGTAGCCGTACCCGGCCCGGCGCAGCGGGGCGCTCAGCTGGTCGCGGACGGCCAGGAACTCGGCGGAGTTGGTGCCCGGCAGCAGGTCGTAGGTGCCCTTGGGGGCGGTGAAGGTGCTCAACTTCTCTTCCGTCACATTCCTCGTCGCGGGAAGGCCGGAGCGCCGTGCGCTCCCGCCGCCTGCCTGAGGTAGGGGTTGGTCGCGCGCTCGCGGCCGATGGTGGTCTGGCCGCCGTGGCCGGAGAGGACCACGGTGGAGTCGTCGAGGGGCAGGCACACCCGGGCCAGCGAGCGCAGGATCGCCTCGCCGTCTCCCCCCGGGAGGTCGGTACGCCCTACCGAGCCGGCGAACAGCAGGTCACCCGAGAAGAGCACCGGTGGGATGTCTTCGCTCGAGGGCGTCCGGAAGGTCACCGACCCCTTGGTATGGCCGGGGGCGTGATCCACCGTCAGCTGGAGGCCGGCCAGGTCCAGGACCGCGCCGTCGGTCAACTCCCGCACGTCGTCCGGCTCGCCGACCGTGATCGAGCCCATGATCTGCTGCCCGAGCGCACGGCCGAGGCCGCGTGCCGGGTCGGTCATCATGTAGCGGTCCTCGGGGTGGATCCAGGCGGGCACGTTCCGCGCGCCGCAGACCGGCACCACCGAGGCGATGTGGTCGATGTGTCCGTGGGTGAGCAGCACGGCGACGGGCTTCAGCCGGTGCTCCCGGATCAGGTCCTCGACGCCCTGGGCGGCCTCGTGCCCGGGGTCGACGATCACGCACTCCTCACCGGCTGCCGGTGCGACCAGGTAGCAATTGGTGCCCCAGGCTCCGGCGGGAAATCCGGCGACGAACAACGTGTTTCCTCTCCATCGGGTAACGGACCATTACGAGTCATCCCGCAGCCTACCGGCGCCACCGCACGGGTTCCTAACCGGTTGTCGACGCAATCGTGACCTGTCGGCCCGCACGGCTGATCTCGTACTTACACACGAGGTCCCTACACTTGGCCGCCGACGGGTGCGATGATCCGTCCCTAGATACCGACCAAGACGTCCATTCCTCAGGAGACACGCCCGGTGGTCACCAGCGAACAGCGGCGGCGGCAGCTCGCCCGCGAGAAGTACGAGCGCCAGGCGGAGCGCCGGGCCGAGGCCCAGAAGAAGGCCCGTCAGCGCAACGCGATCGTCGGCGGCTCGCTGGCCGTCGTGCTGATCGCCGCCGGCGGCGCCTGGGCCGGCGGCCTCTTCGACTCGGACCCGAAGAAGGAGCCCTCGGCGCAGGCCGCGCCGACCGCTCCCGCGCCCACCCCGGTGGACGTCAAGGGCTGCACCGCCCCGGCCGAGGGCAAGCCCAACGGCAAGCAGTGGAAGACCGAGCCGGCCATGTCGCTGGACACCAAGGCCGCCTACACCGCCGTGCTGAAGACCAGCTGCGGCGACGTGACGGTCTCCCTGGACGCCGCCAAGGCCCCCAAGACGGTCAACTCCTTCGCCTTCCTGGCGGGCGAGCAGTACTTCGACCACGTGAAGTGCCACCGCCTCACCACCGAGGGCATCTACGTGCTCCAGTGCGGTGACCCGACCGGCACCGGCTCCGGCGGCCCGGGCTACCAGTTCCCGGACGAGAACCTCACCGGCGCCACCTACCCGGCCGGCACCCTGGCGATGGCCAACGCGGGCCCGGGCACCAACGGCAGCCAGTTCTTCCTGGTCTACAAGGACACCCAACTGCCCCCGAACTACACGCCGTTCGGCAAGATCACCGGCGGTCTGGACGTGCTCACCAACATCGCCGCCGGCGGTGTGAAGGGCGGTGGGGGCGACGGCGCCCCCAATGCCAACGTGGTGCTCAACGCGGTGACCACCACCAAGTCCTGAGCCCCGACGGCGCCGCGCCCGGCCACCGGGCGCGGCGCCGTGACGATCCGCCCGGCCCGGATTACGGACAACGCCGGTGCTGGTCGCCTATCTTGCTTCTTGTATAGGGTGCCCTGACCGTCGGCCGTCACCCTCGGCACCGAACCCCGACGGCCCGGACGGCGGACTCCATCGGTCCGCCGCACATCAACTGTGGACGACGTACCGCCCCCGGAAGGGGTGCGGCGTCATGTGGAGGAGGCGCGCTGTGAGCAGCGACCCGTGGGGCCGTGTCGACGAGCAGGGGACCGTCTACGTCAGGACCGCCGATGGCGAGCGCGTCGTCGGCTCCTGGCAGGCGGGCTCCCCCGAGGAGGCCCTCGCCTACTTCGAGCGCAAGTACCAGGGCCTGTCGGCCGAGATCGGGCTGCTGGAGCACCGGGTCCGCAAGACCGACCTGGCCGCCAAGGACGCCCAGACCGCCCTCGACCACCTGCGCGAGCAGGTCACCGAGGCGCACGCGGTCGGCGACCTGGCCGCGCTCGCCCAGCGCCTGGAGACCCTGGCCGGTGAGGTCGAGACCCGCCAGACCGAGCGCAAGGCGGCCCGGGCCAAGGCCCAGGAGGAGACCCGCGCGGCCAAGGAGAAGCTGGTCGCCGAGGCCGAGCAGCTGGCCGAGTCCACCCAGTGGCGCGAGGCCGGGGACCGGCTGCGCGCGCTGGTGGACAGCTGGAAGGCGCTGCCCCGGCTGGACCGCAAGAGCGACGACGAGCTGTGGCACCGCTTCTCGCACGCCCGCTCGGTCTTCTCCAAGCACCGCAAGGCGCACTTCGCCACCCTGGACGCCGAGCGCGACCAGGCCAAGGCGGTCAAGGAGCGCCTGGTGGCCGAGGCCGAGGCGCTCTCCAGCTCGACCGAGTGGGGCGACACCGCCGCCGCCTACCGGGACCTGATGGCCCGTTGGAAGGCCGCCGGCCGCGCCCAGCGGGACGCGGAGGAGGAGCTGTGGGCACGCTTCCGGGGCGCCCAGGACGTGTTCTTCCAGGCGCGCTCCTCGGTCTTCAGCGAGCGTGACGCCGAGCAGGGCGAGAACCAGAAGCTCAAGGAGGCCCTGCTGGTCGAGGCCGAGGCGATCCTGCCGGTCACCGACCTCAAGACCGCCAAGGCCGCGCTGCGCGAGGTCTCCGAGCGCTGGGAGGCCATCGGCCACGTCCCGCGCGACGCCAAGCCCCGCCTGGACGCCCGGCTGAACACGGTCGAGCGGGCGGTCCGCGAGGCCGAGGACGCCGAGTGGCAGCGCTCCAACCCGGAGGCCAAGGCCCGTGCCACCGGCATGACCGCCCTGCTCCAGGCCGCCGTGGACAAGCTGCGGGCCGACCTGGACAAGGCCCGCGCCGCCGGGAACGCGTCCAAGGTCGCCAAGCTGGAGAACGAGCTGGCGGGCCGTCAGGCCCTGCTCGACCAGGCCCAGAAGAGCCTGGAGGAGTTCAGCGGCTGATCCTCCGCCGACCGCACGTCGGAAGGGCCCCACCGCCGAGGCGGTGGGGCCCTTCCGTCGTTCCGGTGCCTACCGGCGGGCCGAGGTGACCCGGTAGACGTCGTACACGCCCTCGACCCCGCGGACCGCCTTGAGCACGTGCCCGAGGTGCTTCGGGTCGCCCATCTCGAAGGTGAAGCGGCTCATCGCCACCCGGTCCCGGGAGGTCTGCACCGCCGCCGACAGGATGTTGACGTGCTGGTCGGAGAGCACCCGGGTGACGTCCGAGAGCAGACGGGAGCGGTCCAGCGCCTCCACCTGGATGGCCACCAGGAAGACCGAGGACTGGGTCGCGGCCCACTCGACCTCGATCATCCGCTCCGGCTGCTGGGAGAGCGCCTCGACGTTGACGCAGTCCGCCCGGTGCACCGAGACGCCGTTGCCCCGGGTGACGAAGCCGACGATCGGGTCGCCCGGCACCGGCGTGCAGCAGCGGGACAGCTTGACCCAGACGTCGTCCACGCCCTTGACGATGACCCCGGGGTCGCCCTTGGCCCGGCGCCGGGTGGCCCGGTTCTGATGGGCCGTCGGGGTGGCGGTCTCGGCCAGGTCGTCGGTCGCGCCCTCCTCGCCGCCGAGCGCCTGCACCAGCTTCTGGACGATGTTCTGCGCCGCGACGTGGCCCTCGCCGATCGCCGCGTAGAACGAGGAGATGTCCGGGTAGCGCATCTCGTGCGCCAGGGTGACCAGCGAGTCGCCGGTCAGGATCCGCTGGATCGGCAGGCCCTGCTTGCGCATCGCCCGGACGATCGCCTCCTTGCCCTGCTCGATCGCCTCCTCACGGCGCTCCTTGGAGAACCAGGCCTTGATCTTGTTCCGGGCCCGCGGCGACTTGACGAAGCCCAGCCAGTCCCGGGACGGGCCCGCGTTCTCCGCCTTGGAGGTGAAGACCTCCACGGTGTCGCCGTTCTCCAGCGTCGACTCCAGCGGCACCAGCCGGCCGTTGACCCGTGCTCCTATGCAGCGGTAGCCGACCTCGGTGTGCACCGCGAAGGCGAAGTCCACCGGGGTGGCCCCGGCGGGCAGCGCTATCACGTCACCCTTGGGGGTGAAGACGAAGGTCTCGTTGTTGGAGAGGTCGAAGCGCAGCGACTCCAGGAACTCGCTCGGGTCCTCGGTCTCCTTCTGCCAGTCCAGCAGCTGCCGCAGCCAGGCCATCTCGTTGACGGCCCCGGCCTTGTCGTCCTTGCGGACCTGGGTCGGCGTGTCGGTGCGCACCTTGGAGGCGCCGGCCACCGCGCGCTGCTTGTACTTCCAGTGCGCGGCGATGCCGTACTCCGCGCGGCGGTGCATGTCGAAGGTGCGGATCTGCAGCTCGACCGGCTTGCCGCCCGGACCGATCACCGTGGTGTGCAGCGACTGGTACATGTTGAACTTCGGCATCGCGATGTAGTCCTTGAACCGGCCGGGGACCGGGTTCCACCGCGCGTGGATGGTGCCGAGCGCCGCGTAGCAGTCGCGGACGGTGTCCACCAGGACCCGGATGCCGACCAGGTCGTAGATCTCGGCGAAGTCGCGGCCGCGCACGATCATCTTCTGGTAGACCGAGTAGTAGTGCTTCGGACGGCCCGTCACCTGCGCGGTGATCCGGGCGCTCCGCAGGTCGCCCTGGACCTGGTCGATCACGGTGGCCAGGTACTCGTCCCGCTTCGGGGCGCGCTCGGCCACCAGCCGCACGATCTCGTCGTACATCTTGGGGTAGAGGATCGCGAAGGCGAGGTCCTCCAGCTCCCACTTGATGGTGTTCATGCCCAGCCGGTGCGCCAGCGGGGCGTAGATCTCCAGCGTCTCGCGGGCCTTCTTCTCCTGCTTCTCCCGCTTGAGGTACCGCATGGTCCGCATGTTGTGCAGCCGGTCGGCCAGCTTGATCACCAGGACCCGGGGGTCCTTGGCCATCGCGACCACCATCTTGCGGACGGTCTCGGCCTGCGCGGCCTCGCCGAACTTCACCCGGTCCAGCTTGGTGACGCCGTCCACCAGCAGGGCCACCGAGTCGCCGAAGTCCCGCCGCAGCGTCTCCAGGCCGTAGTCGGTGTCCTCGACGGTGTCGTGCAGCAGACCCGCCATCAGGGTGGGCGCGTCCATCCCGAGTTCGGCCAGGATGGTGGCCACGGCCAGCGGGTGGGTGATGTACGGGTCGCCGCTCTTGCGCTTCTGACCGCGGTGCCACTTCTCCGCCACCGCGTAGGCGCGCTCGATGTCGCGCAGCAGGGCCGGGTCGGCCTTCGGGTCCTGGGCCCGGATGGTCCGGAACAGCGGCTCCAGCACCGGGTTGAGCACGGTGGAGCGCTGACCGCCGAGGCGGGCGAGGCGGGCCCGCATGCCGCCGGTGGCCGAGGGCTTGGGCGTGGCGGGCGCCGGGGGCACAACCTCGTCGGGCAAGGACGACTCCTCGTGGTGCGGTTGGGGTTTCATGGTACCGAGTGGTTAAACCTTTGGGGGCGCGGGGAACTGCGCTGCCAACCATGCACCTCCGTAGAGGGCTGGTCGCGCAGTTCCTCGCACCCCCGGTATGACCAATTCTCAGACCGTGACGAGCGTCTCGAGCGGTGCTCCGTTCAGGTGCGGCGTCAGCCGCTCGCGGCCCGGCAGGAAGCTCAGCTCCATCAGGACCACCACGCCGGCCAGCTCGGCCCCGGCCTGCTGGACCAGGTCGAGCGAGGCCGCGATGGTCCCGCCGGTGGCCAGCACGTCGTCGACGACCAGCACCTTCTCGCCCGGCGCGAAGGCGTCGCACTGCACCTCCAGCGTCGCCGACCCGTACTCCAGGTCGTACGACTTGGAGAACACCTCGCCGGGCAGCTTGCCCTTCTTGCGGATCGGTACGAAGCCGAGCCCGGCCGCGTACGCCGCCGGGGCGGCGAGCACGAACCCCCGTGCCTCCAGACCGACCACCTTCGTCGCCCCGAGCTCCGCCGCCCGGGCGGCCAGCGCCCGGGTGAGGGCGCCGAACGCCTCGGCGTCGGCCAGCAGCGGCGCGATGTCCTTGAACAGCACGCCCGGCTTGGGGTAGTCGGGGACGTCCTTGATCCGGCTGTTGAGCAGCTCGGCCAGGGCGGGGTCGGGAGAGGTCACGGGGGTCCTTGTCGTCAGTGCTTGCCGGACGGACGTCCCCGGGTGCGGGACTTGCTGACCGGCTGGTTGCGCTGTCCGACCATACCCGCTGAGTCGTCGTCACCCTCGTTGGCCGACAGCTCCTCGCCGGCCTCCTCGACGGTGGGGTTCTCCGCGGCGGCCTTGGCGTCGGCCGCCCGGCGGGCGGCGACCTTCTTGGCCAGCGCGCGCATCTCGGGGGTGGCCTCCTTGAGCTGCGCGTACAGCGGGGTCGCGACGCAGATCGAGGAGTAGGCACCGGCCGCGAGGCCGATGAACAGGGCCAGCGAGATGTCGTTCAGGGTGCCGGCACCCAGGATGCCGCCGCCGATGAAGAGCAGCGCGGCGACCGGGAGGAGCGCCACCACGGTGGTGTTGATCGAGCGGACCAGGGTCTGGTTCAGACCGGCGTTGGCCGCCTCGCTGAAGGTGACCTTGTTCTGCCGGGTGATGCCCTTGGCGTTCTCCTTCACGGTGTCGAAGACGACGACCGTGTCGTAGAGCGAGTAGCCGAGGATGGTGAGGAAGCCGATCACGGTGCCCGGGGTGACCTCGAAGCCGACCAGGGCGTAGACGCCGATGGTGATCAGGAGGTCGTGGATCAGGGCGACCAGGGCGGCGATGGCCATCCGCCACTCGAAGGCGATGGCCAGGTACACGGTGACCAGCACCATGAAGATGACCAGGCCGAGCAGCGCCTTCTTGGAGATCTCCTCGCCCCAGCTGGGGCCGATCACCTGGGCGTTGATCTGGTTGGCCGGGACGTCCAGGTCCTTGGACAGCTCCGAGATGAAGGTGTCCGCCGGGAGCTGCTCCTCGGCCGAGATCTGGATCTTGACCGCGCCCTTGTCGGTGGACTGCACCAGGGCCTTGGTGTCGTGCAGGATCGAGTCGGCCGCGGACTGGGCCTGGGAGACCGTCAGACCCGGCTTGGTGACCGTGTAGACCGAGCCGCCCTCGAACTCGATGCCGAGCTTGAGGCCCATGGCCAGGCCGATGCCGGCCACCAGGACGATGACGGCGGAGATGCTGTACCAGAGCTTGCGCCGGCCGACGAAGTCGAAGCTGACCTCGCCCTGGTAGAGACGGTGACCGAGGTTGCTGAAGCGTGACATCGCGTCAGACCTCCTTGGCGGCAGTGGCGGAGGTGCGGCGACGACCGCGCACCGGAGGACGGGCGCCCAGGCGCTTCGGGTCCAGGCCGGACCAGGGGTGACCCTCGGCGAAGAACTTGGTGCGGGCGAGCAGGGTGATCAGCGGCTTGGTGAAGAAGAAGATCACCACGACGTCCAGGGCGGTGGTCAGACCGAGGGTGAAGGCGAAGCCCTGCACCTTGCCGACCGAGACGAAGTAGAGCACCGCGGCACAGAGGAAGGAGACGAAGTCCGAGACCAGGATGGTGCGCCGGGCCCGCGGCCAGGCGCGCTGGACGGCCGGGCGCAGCGGGGCGCCCTCGCGGACCTCGTCGCGGATGCGCTCGAAGTACACGATGAAGGAGTCCGCCGTGATGCCGATCGCGACGATGGCACCGCAGACGGCCGGCAGGTTGAGCGCGAAGCCGATGCCCGCGCCGAGCAGCGACATGATCGCGTAGGTCAGCGCGGCCGAGACCAGCAGACCGGCGATCGAGACCAGGCCGAGGCCGCGGTAGTAGACCAGCGAGTAGAGCACCACGAGGACCATGCCGATGGCGCCGGCGATCAGACCGGCCGTCAGCTGGTCGCCGCCGAGCTGCGGGGAGACCGTGGTGACGTCGCTCATCTGGAAGGTCAGCGGCAGCGCGCCGAAGGAGAGCACGTCGGCCAGGGCCTTGGCCTCCTGCTGGGTGAAGCTGCCGGAGATCACGGCCGAGCCGCCGGGGATGGCCTGCTGGACGTACGGGTGGGAGACCACCTTGCCGTCGAGGACCACGGCGAACTGGTTGGCCGGCGGGGCCTGGGTGGCCAGCTGACCGGTGATCGCGGCGAAGGCGTCCGAGCCGGCGCTGTTGAACTGGAGCTGGACCTGCCAGCCGGCACCCTGCTGGGTGTCGTACACGGCGGTGGCCTTGGAGATGCTGTCACCGTTCACGGCCACCGGGCCGAGCGCGAACTTGTACCAGATGCCCTGCTCGGCGTCGTAGGAGCAGGCGACCGCGTTCTTGGTCGGCTCGCTCTGGTAGTCCAGGCGCTTGGACGGGTCCGAGCAGTCCAGCGCGGCGAACTGCTGCTGCAGCTCGGCCGGGACGGCGCCCTGGGTGAGGGCGGCCGAGAGGTCGGCGGCGCTCGGGGCGCTCGGCGCGGCGCTCGGGGTGCCGGACGCGTTCGGCGTGGCCGAGGCGGAGGCGGTCGGGTCGGCCTTCAGCGCGTCGGTGACGGCGCGGCCGGCCTTGCTCCCGGACGGGCTCGGCGTGGCCGAGGGCGCGGCGGCGGAGGCGCCGGCGTTCGGGGAGGCGGCGGCCGACGGGCTGCCCGAGGCGCTCGGGGTGGCCGAGGGCTGCGGCAGGGAGCCGGTGGGCGCGAGCGCCAGCACCGGGCGGAAGTAGAGCTTGGCGGTCTGACCGACGTCCTTGATCGCCTTCTCGTTGCCACCATCCTTGTTCGGGATGTTGACGATGATGGTGTCCGAGCCCTGGGTCTGGACCTCGGCCTCGGAGACACCGAAGGCGTTCACGCGCTTCTGGATGATGTTGACCGCGGTGTCCATGTTGGACTTGTTGATCGCGGCGGGGTCATCCGACTTGGCGGTCAGCGTGATGCTGGTACCACCGGCGAGGTCGATCCCGAGACGCGGCGTGGTGTGGCCCGTCCCGAACATGAGGGCGACCAGTCCGACGGTGACGACCAGGATGAAGGCCAGTGCCCGTCCCGGGTAACCGTCGCGCGGGCGCGACTTGGGTGTTGCCACCTTGCTCGTTTCTCCCTGTCCATGCCGCCGCCCACCGGACCCTGTCCGGTAGGTGGCGGATAGGGGGAGGGTGGCCTGACGGCCCGTGAGGTCCTGTGTGCGCGCGGCGACTTGCCGCTCGATCGGGGAAGCCCGACCGTACTACTTGCTCTTCGGGGCCTCGTCGTCGGCACCTCCGTTGTCCGAGTCGTCCGACTTGTCGAAGCTGACCGGCTTCTCGTCGGCCTCGGCCGCCTCGTCCTGCGGCTCCTCGTCGGCCGGGCGGCCGTTGATGATCGCGTCGTACTCCTGCGGCTCCAGCACCGCGGCGATCGCGCCCTTGGTGAAGTGGGCGACCACGCCGGGGGCGAGCTCCAGCTCGACGGTCTCCTCGTTGACCGACTTGACCAGGGCGTACATCCCCCCGATGGTGCGGACGCCGGCGCCCGGCTCGAGGCCGGAACGCATCTGCTGCGCCTGCTCCTGCCGCTTCTTGTTCGACCGGAACATCATGAACAGAACGGCGATCATGATCAGAGGGAGGATGAGCGTTTCCACAGCCTGTGTCCTTGTCCAGGCCGCCTACGGTGCGACGGCCATCGGCATTGGGTCGGCCCGTCGGGTGAGAGGGGCGGTCCGGCGGAGTCTAAGCGACCTCCGCTGATCGGACAACGCCAAGCATGTCATCCTGCCGCCGTTGGTGGCGACCTCCACCAGGAACGGTTTGCTCACGATCTTTGTCGGATCCCCACGAGCCGACCGCCCCTCAGCGCTCCGCCGCACCGAACAGGTCGCCCTGCCCGGGCACCGGCCCGCGGGCCCCCTGCTGCGGCGGCGTCATCCCCAGGTGGTGCCAGGCCGCGGCGGTGGCGATCCGGCCGCGCGGGGTGCGGGCCAGCAGGCCCTCCCGCACCAGGAAGGGCTCGGCCACCTCCTCCACCGTCTCGGCCTCCTCCCCCACCGCGACGGCCAGCGTGGACAGGCCCACCGGGCCGCCGCCGAAGAGCCGCAGCAGCGCGTCCAGCACCGCCCGGTCCAAGCGGTCCAGACCACGTGCGTCGACCTCGTAGACGTCCAGCGCCCTGGCCGCGATCTCCTGGCTGACCAGCCCGTCGTGCCGCACCTGGGCGAAGTCCCGCACCCGGCGCAGCAGGCGGTTCGCGATCCGGGGCGTGCCGCGCGAGCGCCCGGCGATCTCGGCCGCGGCCGCCCCGTCGATCTCCACGTCCAGCAGCGCGGCCGAGCGCCGCACCACCCGCTCCAGCTCGCTCGGGGCGTAGAACTCCATGTGCCCGGTGAAGCCGAAGCGGTCCCGCAGCGGCGGGGGCAGCAGGCCGGCCCGGGTGGTGGCGCCGACCAGCGTGAAGGGCGGCAGCTCCAGCGGGATCGCGGTGGCGCCCGGGCCCTTGCCGACGATCACGTCGACGCGGAAGTCCTCCATCGCCAGGTAGAGCATCTCCTCGGCCGGACGGGACATCCGGTGGATCTCGTCCAGGAAGAGCACCTCGCCCTCGGTGAGCGAGGAGAGGATCGCCGCGAGGTCGCCCGCGTGCTGGATGGCGGGGCCCGAGGTGATCCGGATCGGCGCGCCCAGCTCGGCCGCGATGATCATCGACAGGGTGGTCTTGCCCAGCCCGGGCGGGCCGCTGAGCAGGACGTGGTCCGGGGCGGTGCCGCGCTGTCGGGCCGCCTGGAGCACCAGCGAGAGCTGCTCGCGGACCCGCTCCTGGCCGATGAACTCGTCCAGCAGCTTGGGCCGCAGCGCCGCCTCCACCGCCTGGTCCTCACCGTCGGCGGCGGCGGCCACCACGCGGTCGGCGGGGTCGGAGTCGTACGGGCTCATCGGGGCGGGCTCCTGACGGTCCATCAGCGGATTCGGTCTCAGCGGGTGCGGTTGAGGGTGCGCAGGGCGGCCTTCAGCAGGGCACCGACGTCGGTGGTGGTCTGCTCCTCGGCCTCCGGGGTGACGGCGGTGACCGCCTCGTCGGCCTCCCGGGCCGCGTAGCCCAGGCCGACCAGCGCGGCGTGCAGCTGCTCGCTCCACGGGGCGGGCCCGGCGGCCAGCGGCTTCTGCGCGGGGACGGCCCCGCTCGGCGCGCCGAGCTTGTCCTTGTACTCCAGCAGCAGCTTCTGGGCCAGCTTGGGCCCGATCCGGGGGACGGCGGTGAGGGACTTGGCGTCCCCCTGGGCGACGATCCGGCGCAGCTCGTCGGGGGTGAAGACGGCCAGCACGCCGAGCGCCATGGTGGCGGCGACCCCGCTGGCGGTGAGCAGCACCTCGAAGGTGGCGCGCTCGTCCTCGTCGGCGAAGCCGTAGAGGGTGAGCGAGTCCTCCTTGACGATCAGTGCGGTGGTGAGCCGGGCGGGCTCGCCGATCCGCAGCGTGCCGAGGGTGCGGGGCGTGCACTTCACCAGCATGCCGACCCCGCCGACCTCGACGACCGCGCTGCCGGCGGTGACGGCGGCGACCGGGCCCTGGACGAAGGCGATCATCGGCGGTACTCCCTGGTGGTGCGCGGACGGGGGGCGGTCTGCTTGGCGGTGGCGACCGCGGCGGCCAGCCGATTGGTGGTGGCGCCGCGCCAGATGTGACAGATCGCCAGCGCCAGCGCGTCGGCGGCGTCGGCGGGCTTGGGCGGCTCGGCGAGCCGGAGCAGCCTGGTCACCATGGCGGTGACCTGGGCCTTGTCGGCCCGGCCGGAGCCGGTGACGGCGGCCTTGACCTCGCTCGGGGTGTGCAGGGTGACGGGGATGCCGCGCCGGGTGGCGCAGAGCATCGCGACCGCGCTGGCCTGCGCGGTGCCCATCACGGTGCGCACGTTGTGCTGGGCGAACACCCGCTCCACGGCGACGAGTTCGGGCCGGTGCTCGTCGAGCCAGGCCTCGATGCCCTGCTCGACCCGGAGCAGCCTGGGCCCGATCTCCTCCTCGGCGGGGGTGCGGATCACCCCGACCCCGACCATGGTGAGCGGCCGCCCGGGCGTGCCGTCGACCACCCCGACCCCGCACCTGGTCAGCCCAGGGTCCACACCCAGCACCCGCACTCTGCCCCGCCTCCGTACGCTCCGACCTGCGAAGGCTACCGCCCTGGTCCGACAGCCGGACCAACGACACCGGCCCGGCGGTCCTGGAGGACCGCCGGGCCGGTGTCACGCACCGTCAGCTCACTCGGCGTCGAGCTGCGCGCCGACCTCGTCGCTGATCTCGAAGTTGGCGAAGACGTTCTGCACGTCGTCGCTGTCCTCGAGGGCGTCGATCAGCTTGAAGATCTTGCGGGCGCCGTCCACGTCCAGCGGGACCTGGAGGTCCGCGACGAAGTTGGCGTCGGCCGAGTCGTAGTCGATCCCGGCGTCCACCAGCGCGGTGCGGACGGCGACCATGTCGGTGGCCGCGCTGAGCACCTCGAAGGTGTCACCGAGGTCGGTGACCTCCTCGGCGCCGACCTCCAGGACGATCTCCATGACCCGGTCCTCGTCGACCCCGTCCGCCTTGGGGACGATCACGACGCCCTTGCGGTTGAAGAGGTAGGAGACCGAGCCCGGGTCGGCCATGTTGCCGCCGTTGCGGGTCATCGCGACGCGCACGTCGGAGGCCGCGCGGTTGCGGTTGTCGGTGAGGCACTCGATCAGGACCGCCACGCCGTTCGGGCCGTAGCCCTCGTACATGATGGTCGAGTAGTCGGCCCCGCCGGCCTCGGCGCCCGAGCCGCGCTTGACGGCGCGGTTGATGTTGTCGATCGGGACGGAGCTCTTCTTCGCCTTCTGGATGGCGTCGTAGAGCGTCGGGTTGCCCGCCGGGTCGCCGCCACCGGTGCGGGCCGCCACCTCGATGTTCTTGATCATCTTGGCGAAGAGCTTCCCGCGCTTGGCGTCGATGACCGCCTTCTTGTGCTTGGTGGTAGCCCACTTAGAGTGGCCGGACATCGCCAGCTCCTTTACGTCGCCAAAGGGAAATGAACAGAAGGGATCTTACCGGTGCCGCGCTCCGGTCAGTGCGCAGCGTCCTCCACCATGCGCACGAAGTACTCGTGCACCCGGTGGTCGCCGGTGAGCTCGGGGTGGAACGAGGTGGCCAGCAGGTTCCCCTGACGGACCGCCACGATCCGGCTGTCCGGGCCGTCGGCCGCCGGCAGCTCGGCCAGCACCCGGACACCGGCGCCGACCTCCTCGACCCAGGGGGCGCGGATGAAGACGCCGTGCACCGGCTGCTCCATGCCCTCGAAGGCGATGCCGGACTCGAAGGACTCGTTCTGCCGGCCGAAGGCGTTGCGGCGGACCGTCATGTCGATCCCGCCGACGGTCTCCTGGTCGTCCCGGCCGTCCAGGATCTTGTCGGCCAGCATGATCATGCCGGCGCAGGTGCCGTAGACCGGCATGCCGGCCCGGACGCGCTCGCGCAGCGGGTCCATCAGGCCGAACAGCAGGGCCAGCTTGGACATCGTGGTGGACTCCCCGCCGGGGATCACCAGCGCGTCCACCTCGGCCAGCTCCTCCGGCCGGCGGACCTCGCGGGCGATGGCGTCGGCCGAGGCCAGCGCGATCAGGTGCTCGCGGACGTCGCCCTGGAGTGCCAGGACGCCGATGACGGGGGTGCTCACGGTGTTACCTCATTCGGGAAGATCGTTGGACGTGCGGCGGCCCGCCGCGCGATCAAGGCTGCGCGGCGGGCCGACCGGACGTGATTACCAGCCGCGGTTGGCGTACCGCTCGGCCTCGGGCAGGGTGTCGCAGTTGATGCCGACCATGGCCTCGCCCAGGTTGCGGGAGGCGTCCGCGATGACCTTCGGGTCGTCGAAGAAGGTGGTCGCCTTCACGATGGCGGCGGCGCGCTTGGCCGGGTCGCCGGACTTGAAGATGCCCGAGCCGACGAAGACGCCCTCGGCGCCGAGCTGACGCATCAGCGCGGCGTCGGCCGGGGTGGCCACGCCACCCGCGGAGAACAGCACGACCGGCAGCTTGCCGAGCTCGGCGACCTCCTTGACCAGCTCGTACGGAGCGCGCAGCTCCTTGGCGGCGGCGTACAGCTCGTTGTTGTCGAAGCCGCGCAGCTTGGCGATCTCGTTCTTGATCTGGCGCAGGTGGCGGACGGCCTCGACCACGTTGCCGGTGCCGGCCTCGCCCTTGGAGCGGATCATGGCCGCGCCCTCGGCGATGCGGCGCAGCGCCTCGCCCAGGTTGGTGGCGCCGCAGACGAAGGGGGTGGTGAAGGCGAACTTGTCGGAGTGGTTGACCTCGTCGGCCGGGGTCAGCACCTCGGACTCGTCGATGTAGTCGACGCCGAGCGACTGCAGGACCTGGGCCTCGACGAAGTGGCCGATCCGGGACTTGGCCATGACCGGGATGGAGACCGCGGCGATGATCTCCTCGATCATGTTCGGGTCGGACATCCGGGCCACGCCGCCGTCCTTGCGGATGTCGGCGGGGACGCGCTCGAGGGCCATGACGGCCACCGCACCGGCGTCCTCGGCGATCTTGGCCTGCTCGGCGTTGACCACGTCCATGATCACACCGCCCTTGAGCTGCTCGGCCATGCCGCGCTTCACGCGGGCGGTGCCGATCTGCGGCTGGTCAGCGGTGATGGGGGTGGTGGACACGTGTGACCTCACTCGAAGATGTACCAGTGCTATCGCCCTATCGTAGGCCCGAAGCAGGTGGGGACCATGCACCACCAAGGCCAGAAGGCCCTCCGGCTTACGACAAAGCGGCTTACGACAGAAGTCTGAACGACCCTCAGGTGCCCAAGGCTCTCAGGCCGGGGCGCCCTGCGGGGTGAGCGCGAGCGGCGGTTCGTCGTCCATCTCGAAGGCCAGCGGGAAGGGCGCCCGCCCCGCCAGCCGGAAGTACCGGACCAGCCGGTGCTCGCGCACCGCCCGGGCCGCCCGCACCGCGTCGTTGTGGAAGCGCCGGGCCATCGGCACCCGGCGCACCGCGGCCGTCAGGTCCTTCAGCGCCTCCGCCCCGCCGGGCGCCGCGGCCAGCGCGGCCAACTGCTCGGGCTCGGCGAAGACCGCCCGCAGCGCCAGGCTGAGCTCGCTCTCGGCCACCTCGCGGTGGTCGTCCTCGGCCTGGCGCGCGGCGTGCGCGGCCTCCAGCAGCAGGATCGAGGCGGCCGGGTCGAGCAGCGAGGAGGTGGCCAGCTCCATCGCCACCGAGGCCCGGCGCAGCAGCTGCGCGTCCAGCGAGGCGCGCGCCGCGTCGATCCGGGCGTGCAGCCGGTCCAGCCGCCCCGCCGTCCAACTCAGGTACACGCCGAACAGCACGACCGCCACCGCGGCCCAGATCCAGTTGCTCACGGGCAGGTACGCTACCGCGCCGGGTGGTGCTCGAACCGGTAGGTCTCCCGGTCCAGCTCGGTGATCTGCACGCCGAGCGCGGCCGGCACCGTGACGTGCGCCCGCAGCAGCTCCAGCACCCGGCGGCTCAGCTCGGCCCGCAGCTCGGTGGAGCGCCCGGCCAGCACCTTCACCTCGACCAGCACCAGCGCCTCGTCCGACGCACCGTCACCGACCAGCACCCGCCCGGCCTCGCGGACCACCGTCTTGCAGGCGGCGGTGTCGGTGTCGATCACCGCCGGGATCACCCGGTGCAGCTCGCCCGCGAGCCCCGCCCAGTCCACGTCCAGCCCCGCCGAGTGGTCGATCAGCACCTGCGGCATGTCACTCCCCCATCTGTCGTTCCGTCAGTCCCGGGCCAGGCCGAGGCGCTCGCGCCAGCCGCCGCGGGTGTCCTCGGCCACCTCCGGCATGCCGTCGGTGACCGTCTCGTACACCGCGAGGATGTCCGCCCCCACGGTCGACCAGTCGAAGCGGCGCACGTGCCGGGAGGCCGCCTCGCGCAGCTCGGCAAGCCGCTCCGGGTCGGCCAGCAGCCGCACCGCGGCGTCGGCCAGCGCGCCGGCGTCCTCGACCGGGAAGAGCTCCCCGGCACCGCCGCCGTCCAACACCTGCTTGAAGGCGTCCAGGTCGGAGGCGAGCACCGGCGCGGCCGCCGACATCGCCTCGACCAGGATGATGCCGAAGCTCTCGCCGCCGGTGTTGGGCGCCACGTACAGGTCCACGCTGCGCAGCAGCCGGGCCTTCTCCTCGTCGCTGACCATGCCGAGGAACTCCACGTGCCGGCGCACCTCGGGGGTCAGCCCCTCGGCGGCCTCCTCCTCGTCGCCCTTGCCGGCCACCAGCAGCCGCACGCCCGGGCGCTCGGCCAGGATCTTCGGCAGCGCGGCCAGCAGGGTGGGCAGGCCCTTGCGCGGCTCGTTGATCCGGCCGATGAAGCCGATGGTGGGCGCGGCCACCGTGCCGGTCCAGCGCGGGTCCGGCTCGGCGCCGGCGAAGAAGCCGACGTCCACCCCGTTGGGGATCACCACCGCGTCGCCGCCCAGGTGCTCGACCAGGGTCCGTCGGGCGTACTCGCTGACCGCGATCCGGGCGCTCATCTTCTCCAGCCCGGGCTGGAGGATCGGCGAGGCCGCGATCATCGCCCGCGAGCGCGGGTTGGAGGTGTGGAAGGTGCCGACCATCGGCCCGGAGGCGGACCAGGCGGCCAGCATCGACAGGCTCGGCGAGGCCGGCTCGTGCACGTGCAGGATGTCGAAGTGGCCGTCGTTCAGCCACCGCCGCACCCGGGCGGCGGAGAGGATGCCGAAGCTCAGCCGCGCCACCGAGCCGTTGTACGGCACCGCGACGGCCCGCCCGGCCGAGACCACGTACGGCGGCAGCGCCGACTCGTCCTCGGCCGGGGCCAGCACCGAGACCTGGTGGCCGAGCGCGATCAGGTGCTCGGCCAGGTCGCGGATGTGGAACTGCACCCCGCCCGGCACGTCCCAGTCGTACGGGCAGACGATCCCGATCCTCACCGCTTGACCTCCAGGTCGGCCAGCCAGAAGCGCTGCAGCATGTGCCAGTCCTCCGGGTGCTCCCGGATGCCCTCGGCCCAGATGTCCGCCATCGCCTGGGTCATCGCCGAGGTCCGCTCCTTCTGGTCCCCCTCCTCGGGGGGCAGCACCTCGGGGTGGATCTCGCCGCGCATCACCGCGCCGTCGTACCAGAGCGTCACCGGGAAGAGCGCGGCCCCGGTGCGCAGCGCCAGGGCGGCCGGGCCGGCCGGCATCCTGGTGGTCTCGCCGAAGAAGTCCACCGGCAGGCCCGCCTCCGAGAGGTCGCGGTCGCCGACCAGGCAGACCAGCTTGCCGGAGCGCAGCCGCCGGGCCAGCGTCCCGATCACCGAGACCTGACCACCCGTCAGCGGCAGCACCTCCATGCCGAGCCCCTCGCGGTAGGCCACGAAGCGGTCGAACAGCGACTCCGGCTTGAGCCGCTCGGCCACGGTGGTGAACGGGTGCCCGCCGACCGCGGCCACCCAGGCCCCGGCCAGGTCCCAGTTGCCCATGTGCGGCAGGGCCACCACGGCGCCGCGCCCGGCGGCGAGCGCCTCGTCCAGCCGCTCCAGGCCCTTGACCCGGCAGTCCTCGGCGAGGCGCGCGGTGGAGTACACCGGCAGCCGGAAGGACTCCTTCCAGTACCGCAGGTAGGAGCGCATCCCGGCCCGGGACAGCGCCCGGATCCCGGCCTCGTCCAGCTCGGGCCGGACCCGGCGCAGATTGGCCTCCAGCCGCAGCACGCCCTTGCCCCGGCGCCGCCAGGCGAAGTCGGCCAGCTGGTCGAAGAGTCCGCGCGCCAGCGGCTCGGGCAGGTGCTTGAGCGCCGCCCAGCCCAGCGCGTACGCCCCGTCGACCAGGCCTTCCTTGGTCATCTTCACGCCGTCGCCTCCGCCGCCGCGTCGGCCTCCCGCGACTCCCGACGCACCGTCAGCATCCGCTGGAACACCGTCACCAGGCTCCCCACGGCCACCACCCAGAGCGCCGTCGGCAGCAGCCACTCCAGGTACGGCACCCCGAAGGTGCCCAGCCCCGTCACCCCGGCCGCGACCAGCGTGATCACCAGCCGCTCCGCGCGCTCCACCAGCCCGTTGACGTTCACCGGGAAGCCCAGGCTCTCGCCCCGGGCCTTGGTGTACGAGACCACCTGACCGCTCGCCAGGCAGAACACCGCGACGGCGCACAGCACGTTGCTGTTCCCGTGCCCGGAGTACCAGAGCGCCAGCCCGCCGAAGATCGCCGCGTCGGCGACCCGGTCCAGCGTGGAGTCCAGGAAGGCGCCCCAACGGCTGGAGGTGTTTGCCTGGCGGGCCATGTTCCCGTCCACCAGGTCGGAGAAGATGAAGAGGGTGATGGTGATGGTGCCCCAGAAGAACTCCCCGCGCGGGAAGAACACCAGCGCACCGGCGACCGAACCGGCCGTCCCGATCAGCGTCACGGCGTCCGGGCTGACGCCCCAGCGGAGCAGCAGCGCGGCGAACGGCGTCAGGACACGTGTGAAGAAGGCACGTGCGTACTTGTTGAGCATGGCCTTCCGGACCGCCCCGATCTTCCGAAACCCACCCCCGCCCTCAGGGCGGCGGGCGGCCGAGCGGATCGGCCCGCCCGGCCGGACAATGGTATCCACGCCGCTCGCACCCCTCGCCGCCCCACGCCCGCGAGCGCCATCCGGCCCAACCGGCGGCCACCCAGGGCAGTTGACGGCACACCGACCGTGATCGCAGGTGCGCCATGACCGACCGGACCACCCCGCCCCCCGTACCGGTCGAAGATCCGGCCCGGCTGCGCAACGTCGTGCTCGTCGGCGCCGCAGGGGCCGGGAAGACCACCCTCGCCGAGGCCCTCGCCCTCACCGCCGGCGCCCTCACCCGGGCCGGCTCCGTGACCGAGGGCACCACCGCCTCGGACCACGAGGAGATCGAGCACCACCAGCAGCGCTCCGTCCAGCTCTCGCTGCTCCCCCTGGCCTGGCAGGGCCACAAGGTCAACCTGCTGGACACCCCCGGGTACGCCGACTTCGCCGGCCAGCGGCAGGCCGGGATGCACGCCGCCGAGGCCGCCGTCCTGGTCGTCTCCGCCACCGACCAGGTCGGCCCCGCCGTGCTCGCCCTCTGGCGCGAGTGCCGCGCCGCCGGCCTGCCCACCGCCGTCGCCCTCACCCACGTGCACGGCCCCGAGGCCGTGACGGCCTGTCAGGAGGCCTTCGGCGACGGCCACCCGGAGACCGTGCTCCCGCTCTTCCAGCCCCGCTTCGACGGCGGCCGCCTCACCGGCTCCGTCGACCTGCTCACCGGGAGGACCTACGGCGAGGCCCCCGCCGTCGACCAGACCGCCCGCGGCGCCCTGGTGGAGGCCATCGCCGGTGAGGACGACGCCCTGCTGGAGCGCTGGGCCGCCGGCGAGGAGCTGGACCCGGCCTCGCTCACCGAGGCCCTGCGCCGCGAGATCCGGGCCGACGCCGTCCACCCGCTGCTCTGCACCGCCGCACCGCTCGGCGCCGCCGAACTGCTCGACCTGATCGTCACCGTGCTCCCCGCCCCCACCGAACGCACCGACGACCGCCCGCCCTGCGACCCGGACGCCCCCGTCACCGCCCAGGTCATCCAGACCGGCGAGGACCAGTACGTCGGCCGGCTCAGCCTGGCCCGGATCTGGTCCGGCACCCTGCGCCCCGACACCGCCCTCCACCTGGACGGCGGCCCCGAGGAGCGCGTCACCGCCCTCACCAGCCCCTTCGGCGCCCGCCAGCGGCCCGTCCCGCAGGCCCTGCCCGGCGACCTGGTCTGCCTGGCCAAGCTGGCCCGGGCCCGCACCGGCGACACCCTCGGCGGCCCCCCGCTCCCCGCCTGGCCCCGCCCCGAGGCCCTGCTCCCGGTGGCCGTCCGGGCCCACAGCAAGGCCGACGAGGACCGGCTCTCCCAGAGCCTCGCCAGGCTCACCGCCCAGGACCCGGCCCTGCGCGTGGAACAGAACCCCGACACCCACCAACTGGTCCTCTGGTGCACCGGCGAGGCCCACCAGGCCGTGGTCCTCGACCGGCTGCGCAGCCGCTTCGGCGTTCACGTCGACTCCGTCCCGTACGAGGTGGCCCTGCGAGAGACCTTCGCGGGCAGCAGCAGCGGGCACGGACGGCACGTCAAGCAGTCCGGCGGCCACGGGCAGTTCGCGGTCTGCGACCTGACGGTGGATCCGCTGCCCGGTGAGGAGGTCGAGTTCGTCGACCACGTGGTCGGCGGGGCCGTACCGCGCAACTTCATCCCCTCGGTGGAGAAGGGCGTCCGGGCGCAGCTGGCCCACGGCCTGCGCGGCGACCACCCGGTGGTCGGCGTCCGGGTCACCCTCACCGACGGCAAGGCGCACTCCGTCGACTCCTCGGACGCCGCCTTCCAGACCGCCGCCGCACTCGCCCTCAAGGAGGCCGCGGAGCACGGCACCGTGCAGCTGCTCGAACCGGTGGACGAAGTCCGGGTCCTGCTCCCCGACGAGTACCAGGGCGCAGTCCTCGGCGACCTCTCCGCCCGCCGCGGCCACGTCCTCGGCACCGAGCCCGGCGGCCCCGGCCTCAGCCTGGTCCGCGCCGAAGTCCCCGAACTGGAGCTCAGCCGCTACCCCATCGACCTCCGCTCCCTCTCCCACGGCACCGGCACCTTCTCCCGCACCTACCTCCGCCACGCCCCCATGCCGCCCGCCCTTGCGGCGCAGTACGCGTGAGAGTTGGGGCGGGGGACGTACGTGGTTACACCAGGGGCGCGGGGAACTGCGCGCAGGGGAACGGCACATGCTGCAACTGGCCCGCATGCCCCGATCTCACACTGGTCCGCCTTCCGAACTCGCGCAGTTCCCCGCGCCCCCGAAGGCATGACCACGTACGTCAGCCGGAACGCCGCGGCAGGGCGCAGGCGGGCGTCCCGCCGGGGAGGCTGTGGCGGTGGGCCGAGACCCAGCGGTAGACCGCCGCCGCGAGCGGGCGGACCGGGGCGAGCGTCAAGGCAGCGCCGAGGTAGGCCCAGGCGCCGCCGGACCGCATCAGCAGCCGCGCCGCGGCCTGTGCCCCGCCGTACACGTCCCCGGCCGGCGTCACCCAGAGGATCTCCCGCTCGGCCCGCTCCCGGCTGACCAGCCCGCGCCCGCCCGCACGGGCGTCCAGCGCCGCCAGGTCCGCGAACTGGAACGGCACCCCCTCCCAGTTCGCCGAGGAGAGGCTCGCCCTCAGGTAGCGCTCGGCGAACTGCTCACTGCTGGTGCAGAACCCGCAGTCGCCGTCGTAGACCAGCACCGGATCGACCACCCGCGTCTCGCTCATGTCCCCGATCCTGCACC
Organism: Kitasatospora sp. NPDC004289; assembly: GCF_053602875.1. Lineage (NCBI taxonomy): Bacteria > Bacillati > Actinomycetota > Actinomycetes > Kitasatosporales > Streptomycetaceae > Kitasatospora > Kitasatospora sp. NPDC004289. Next base: position 138,940 of record NZ_JBSGEL010000008.1, read on the forward strand.
ATCCGCCCGGCGGAGGATCGGCGCCGCTCGAAAGTGGGCACGATCACTCCACGCCCCGTCCGCACGACGGGAAGTGACGGCGGTTCAGACGATCAAGCACGCGGGGTGCCGGTCGCACGGTAACCTGCCGCTGACAAGGGGAGGAGGGGAGGCCGCCGTGACGAAGCTGGACATGACCCCGGGCGCGCAGATACCCCGTACGGACGTCGGACCACAGACTGCGGTCACCCAGCTGCTCTCGTCGGTGGCCTACCGCGACGGTGACGTCAAGGACCTGGAGAAACTGCCCGGAGTCACCGTCAACGGGGGCAAGAACCTCCTGTTCCGGCCCAGCGTCGGCGAGGCCTACGCCAAGGCGATCATCGCCCGCACGCTCGGCGCCGGGCGGAACCCGCTGGTGCCCTCCTTCGGGACCGACACCCGGATGGTGGTCGAGCACTGCCTGGCCGCCGAGGAGCTGCGCAACGCGCGCGACCGGCAGCTCCAGGTGATCACGCTGCTCACCGGCGTGCTCTTCCTGCCCGGCACGCTGATCTGGCTCGCGGTCTTCTACGGCCGGATCTGGCTCAAGCGCAAGAGCCCGGCGAACCGCCACGGCGCCTACAACGCCCTGCTGGTGACGGCAGCCGTCGGTCTCGCCGTGCTGCTCGCGCTGCGCCCGCCGGTCGGTGGTCCGTTCGCGCTGTACTTCCGGGTGATGATGCTGGCTCCCGTGCTGGGCTGGTTCCTGGCCAAGCGCCTGGTGCTGCGCTCGACCATCGAGCTGCGCAACCGCTGGGGCGGCCTGGTCGAGGGCAGTGCGCTGGCCGCGACGGTGCCCAAGGCGGTGCCCCGGGACGACCTGGACAAGAAGGCCACCGACCTGCGCGCCTCGCTGGAGCGCCTGACGGTGGAGCAGGAGACCAACGTCCACCACTACGCCGGCGGCAAGGGCATCCTGGGCGCCGGGATGCGGTGGGGCGACTGGCAGGTGGTCGAGGAGCTGCGCCCGCTGGAGGGCCGGCCGGACTTCCGGGCCTTCCACCCCTGGGACCTCAGCCGGAAGATCACGGCCCGGATGAGCACCCTGACCCAGAGCGAGGTCGGCGGCGGGGCGATGCCGCACATGGCCGTCCAGCAGTGGCTGGTGGTGGACGTGCCCGAGGGCGCCGACGAGATCGGCCGCCCGTCCGGTCCGGACATGGACGGGTACCGGATGCGCGACTTCGCGCTCCAGACGATCGCCAACCGGCAGAGCCTCGGCACCGACAGCCGACACCGCACCACCGTCCAACTGGTGCTCCACAAGGGTCAGTTGGTCACCACCGTGGTGATCGGCGTGACGGTGATGAGCAACACCCTGCGGGTCTCCGTCTCCGGCCACGCGCTCGGCCCGCTGAACGGGCTGTTCGGCGCCAAGCCGAAGCCCAAGGAGATCAAGGTCCCGAAGACCGGCAAGTTCTGGGAGGAGCGCACCGTCGTCCTCCCGCTGGTCGACAACGACGAGGTGGTCCGCCAGGCGGTCCGCGCCCCCTTCGTGAAGATCCCCTCGCTGCTGGCCTGGCTGGGCGGCGGGATCGGCCTGCCCGAGCCCTTCTCGCTCCGCGGGGCCTGGGCCGACCAGACCTGGACCAGCCGCTACAAGGCGGACGACGTCATCTTCAGCATCGCCCCGGTGGTCAACGCGGTGCTGGCCGCCACCGTCGAGTTCCTGGACGAGCACGACGTGGACTCCAGCCGCCTCGCCAACCGCGGCGGCATCCTCAGGTCCGAGATGCAGGGCAGCCGCCCGTTCAAGGCCGACCGCTACGACGCGGGCTGATCCCACCGCACGTCAGAGGGGCGGTACCCGGTGGTTCCGGGTACCGCCCCTCTGACGTGCGCTCAGTCCTGCGGCCACACCTCGGCGAGCATCTTCCGGGTGTCGGCGAGCAGTTGGGGCAGCACCTTGGTGTGCCCCACCACCGGCATGAAGTTGGTGTCCCCGCCCCAGCGCGGCACCACGTGCTGGTGCAGGTGGGCGGCGATGCCGGCACCGGCCGCGGCGCCCTGGTTCATCCCGATGTTGAAGCCGTGCGCGCCGGAGGCGGTGCGCAGGGCCGTCATGGCGCGCTTGGTGTAGTCGGCCAGCTCGGCCGTCTCCTCCGCGTCCAGGTCGGTGTAGTCGGCCACGTGCCGGTACGGCACCACCATCAGGTGCCCGCCGTTGTACGGGTACAGGTTGAGCACCGCGAAGACCGCGCTCCCCCGGGCGATCACCAGCCCGTCCTCGTCGCTGAGCGAGGGGATCGAGCAGAACGGGCAACCGTCGTCCGGTGCGGGCCCGGTCGGCTTGTTCTCTCCCTGGATGTACGCCATCCGATGAGGCGTCCACAGGCGCCGGAATCCATCCGGTTCGCCCACACCCCGCTGCAGTTCCGGCTCACTCGTCATGCTGATCAGCATATTCGCCAGGACGCCCGGGGAAAGCAGTCCGGGGCGGACTCTCTCGAAGAGAGCCCGCCCCGGAGCGTACGAACCGTCAGACCTGGACCCGGCTGCGGACCGCCTCGACGATCTCGGCCACCGCCTCGGCGACCGGGACGCCGTTCTTCTGCTCGCCGTTGCGGTAGCGGAAGGAGACCGCGCCGGCCTCGACGTCGTCGTTGCCCGCGATCAGCATGAACGGGACCTTCGACTTCTGGGCGGTGCGGATCTTCTTCTGCATCCGGTCGTCCGAGGCGTCGACCTCGACCCGGATGCCCTGCTTCTTCAGCTCGGCGGCCACCTCGCGCAGGTACGGGATGTGCTCGTCGGTGATCGGGATGCCGACCACGGTGACCGGGGCCAGCCACGGCGGCATGGCACCGGCGTAGTGCTCCAGCAGCACCGCGAAGAAGCGCTCGATCGAGCCGAACAGCGCACGGTGGATCATGACCGGGCGCTGACGGTTGCCGTCCGAGCCCTGGAACTCCAGCTCGAAGCGCTGCGGCAGCTGGAAGTCGACCTGGATGGTGGACATCTGCCAGGTGCGACCGATCGCGTCCCGGGCCTGCACCGAGATCTTCGGGCCGTAGAAGGCGGCGCCGGCCGGGTCGAGGACGAGCTCCAGGCCCTGCTTCTCGGCGGCGGCCCGCAGGGTCTCGGTGGCCTCCTCCCAGTCCTCGTCCGAGCCGATGAACTTCTCCGGGTCCTTGGTGGAGAGCTCCAGGTAGAAGTCGTTCAGGCCGTAGTCGCGCAGCAGGTCGAGCACGAAGGTCAGCAGCGAGTCGAGCTCGTCCGCCATCTGCTCGCGGGTGCAGTAGATGTGCGCGTCGTCCTGGGTGAAGCCGCGGGCCCGGGTCAGGCCGTGCACCACGCCGGACTTCTCGTAGCGGTAGACGGTGCCGAACTCGAAGAGCCGCAGCGGCAGTTCGCGGTAGGAGCGGCCGCGCGAGCGGTAGATCAGGTTGTGCATCGGGCAGTTCATCGGCTTCAGGTAGTAGTCGATGTCGCCGTCGAGCTTCATGGGCGGGTACATCCCGTCCGCGTACCAGTCGAGGTGACCGGAGAGCTCGAAGAGCGTGCCCTTGGTGGCGTGCGGGGAGTAGACGAACTCGTAGTCCGCCTCCTCGTGGCGCTTGCGCGAGTAGTCCTCCATGACCCGGCGCATGATGCCGCCCTTGGGGTGGAAGACGGCCAGGCCGGAGCCGATCTCCTCCGGGATGGAGAAGAGGTCCAGCTCGGCGCCGAGCTTGCGGTGGTCGCGCTTGGCGGCCTCCTCGAGGAAGTCGAGGTGCGCCTTGAGCTCGTCCTTGGTCGGCCAGGCGGTGCCGTAGATGCGCTGCAGCATCGGGTTCTTCTCGCTGCCGCGCCAGTAGGCGGCCGCGTTGCGCATCAGCTTGAAGGCCGGGATGTGACGGGTGCTCGGCAGGTGCGGGCCGCGGCAGAGGTCGCCCCAGCAGAGGTCGCCGGTCTTGGCGTCCACGTTGTCGTAGATGGTCAGCTCGGCGCCGCCCACCTCGACGTCGGCGCCCTCGCCGGCCGTCGCGGCCGAGCCCTTGAGCCCGATCAGCTCCAGCTTGTAGGGCTCCTTGGCCAGCTCCTCGGTGGCGGCCTCGTCGGTGACCACCCGGCGGGAGAACTTCTGCCCGCGCTTGATGATCTCCTGCATCTTCTTCTCGACGGCCTTCAGGTCGTCGGGGGTGAACGGCTTCTCGACGTCGAAGTCGTAGTAGAAGCCGTCCTTGACCGGCGGGCCGATCCCGAGCTTGGCCTCCGGGAAGAGCTGCTGCACGGCCTGCGCCATCACGTGCGCGGTGGAGTGCCGCAGGATGTCCAGGCCGTCCTTGCTGGAGATGACGACGGGCTCGACCTCGTCGCCCTCCTGCACCTGGTAGGCCAGGTCCTTGAGCGCACCGGCCACCCGGGCGGCGATCACGGCGCGGTCGTCGGCGAAGAGCTCGGCGGCCGTGGTGCCCGTGGTCACCACGCGCTCTTCCCGATCGGGTTCGCGGTTGATGATGATCCGGACGTCGGTCACCGGTCTCTCCTGACCTCTGTGTACCGCAGCACCGTGCTGCGCGAGTCCGATGGTACCGAGATCACGAGCCGCGCCGCGCACCGCTGCCCCCTCTCCGGACAGGTGTGCGCCCCTCGCTGGATTGAGGGGGCGTCAACTGCGGTATCACCTGGGCAGAACGCGGCCGTGCCCGGCGCGCCACTGGTCCTCGGTGGCGCGCCGGGCGCCGCCCGGTGGGGATCGGGGGCTCGTCATGCCGCACACCCAGCCCTGGTACCAGGGCCCGCTCGCCTCTTTCGACACCGAGACCACCGGCGTGGACGTCGAGACCGACCGCATCGTCTCGGCGGCGCTGGTGCTCCAGACCGCGCCCGGCGCTCCCGTCCGGACGCTCTCCTGGCTGGCCGACCCGGGGGTGCCCATCCCCGAGGGCGCGCAGGCCGTGCACGGCATCACCGACCAGCGGGCCCGCGACTTCGGCCGCCCGCCCCGGGTGGTGGTCGCCGAGATCGCCCGCGCGCTGGCCGAACAGGCCCACCGCCACGTGCCCTTGGTGGTGATGAACGCGCCCTACGACCTCACCCTGCTCGACCGCGAGCTGCGCCGGCACCGGGCCAGCACGCTCGCCGACAGCCTGGGCGGGAACGAACTGCTGGTGCTGGACCCGCGGGTGATGGACAAGTACGCCGACCGCTACCGCAAGGGCCGCCGCACCCTCACCGACCTGTGCGCGCACTACGGGGTCAGCCTCACCGGCGCCCACGACGCGGCGGCCGACGCCACCGCCGCGATGGACCTGACCCGCGCCCTGGGCCTGCGCTTCCGGGTGCCGCTGGGTTCGCTCACCCCGGCCGAGCTGCACCTGCGCCAGGCGGTCTGGCACGCGGCCCAGGCCCGGGGCCTGCAGAACTGGTTCGACCGCTCCGGCGCCGCGGAGCAGGTCGACTTCTCCTGGCCGCTCCGCCCGGCCCGCTGCGCCTGCGGCGGCCGGCCCTACCCCGAGCACGACTGCGGCGTCGCGGCCTGAGCCGGCCCCCGCAACCACGGCAACGGCAGAGGCCCTGACCGGCGAACTGCCGGTCAGGGCCTCTGTGTTACTCGGTGGGCGATACTGGGATCGAACCAGTGACCCCTTCGGTGTGAACGAAGTGCTCTCCCGCTGAGCTAATCGCCCGGGCAACGAGATGAACAGTAGCACCCCTCGGGCCCGACTGGCCAATTCCCTTCCGCGGGGCCCGAGCGGACGGTCCCCCAGTTCCCGTCCCCGGCACGGAGACTGACGCGGAATCAGACCGCGCGGTGGAACTCCCCGGAAACGACGGAAGACCCCGGCCAATTAATTGGCCGGGGTCTTCCCGCATTCCGGTGGGCGATACTGGGATCGAACCAGTGACCCCTTCGGTGTGAACGAAGTGCTCTCCCGCTGAGCTAATCGCCCGGGTGCAGGGAAAACATTACCGCATCCGGAGGGGTGCTCCGAACACCCCTCCGCGCTCCCCCCGCGACCCCCGCTCCCCCGCGGCCGGCGCTCCGGTCAGTCGTTGATCTTCCACGGCATGACCAGCCCGTACCGCCACAGGTACCAGCCGCCCAGCCCGGCGATGATCACCAGGCCGATGCTCGTCAGGATGATGTTGCGGCGCCGGACCTTGGGGTCCAGTGCCTTCTGCGCCGCCTCGGTGACCTTGCGCTTGGTCCAGCGCAGCACCAGCTGCGCCCAGACGAACTCGGTCGCCCAGATGCCCATGCCCAGGAAGATGACCACCCAGCCCGGCCCGGGCAGCGGCAGCATCACCACGCCGAGCGCGACCACCGCGAGGCCGACCAGGAAGACCGCCACCTGCCAGCTGAGGTGGAGCGGTCTGGAGCGCCGGATGAAGTGCGGCGCCTTGGACCCGAGGCCCTCGTCGGCCGCCGGGCCGGCCTTCGAGCCCTCGGGCTCGGGATTGTCGTTTCGTACAGCCATGCCGCGAAAACTACCGGAGCGCCCGCCCGGTTCCCGGGCCCCGGAGGCTCCGTAGCGATTCCGCAATGCGCCGGAAGGGGTACGACTCGGACCGGAATCGGGACAGACGGGTTTACACCGGGCTTTCAGGTGGGATGGTCCGTTCGCCGACGTGCGATTCCCCGAGCGCACACTGAGCGAAAGGCCCTGGCGCTTATGAACACCACGGTCAGCTGCGAGCTGCACCTGCGCCTCATCGTGTCCAGCGAGTCGTCACTGCCCGTCCCCGCGGGCCTGCGCTACGACACTGCCGACCCCTATGCCGTGCACGCGACCTTCCACACGGGTGCCGACGAGACCGTGGAGTGGGTGTTCGCCCGCGACCTCCTCGCGGAGGGGCTGCACCGACCCACGGGCACCGGCGACGTCCGGGTGTGGCCCTCGCGGAGCCACGGTCAGGGGGTGGTCTGCATCGCCCTGAGTTCTCCGGAAGGAGAAGCCCTGCTGGAAGCCCCGGCTCGAGCGCTCGAGTCCTTCCTCAAGCGCACCGACGCCGCCGTGCCACCCGGCACCGAACACCGTCACTTCGACCTCGACCGGGAGCTGTCCCACATCCTCGCCGAGAGCTGACCGCCGCACCGGCAGGTCCGCTCCCGCCACCGCGTCCGTCCTACTCGGGGGCACGGTCGCACGCTCAACCGCCCACGGGCGGTCCGTCAGGGCCGGGCCCCGGCACGCTCCCACCGGAGCGCGCCGGGGCCCTCGCCCTTTCCCGGCGGGACCGGCCGGGACCGGCCGGCGAGGCCCGTGGTGACGGCCCGTGCCGGTAGAGTCGCGGGAACGACCGACGCGGGGCCCACGAAGCCCCCGCCGCGCGAGGAGCCTCACGTGCTGATCACCCATGACACCGAATGCGCGCTGGGCATTCTGGTCGAGCTGCTCAACACCTCCCCCGACGCCTGCGGCAGCGAACAGCTCCCCGACCTGGCGGCGCTGCACTCGTTCGTGGCCCGCCGGGAGATCAGCGAGGTCGACTCGCTCACCCCGGACGACCTCACCGCGGTGCGCTCGCTCCGCGGCCGGCTGCGCGAGGTCTTCTCGGCCGGCTCCACCGACGAGGCCGCCGAGCTGGTCAACGCGGTGGTCGCGGCCGCGGGCACCACCCCCCGGCTGGTCAACCACGACCACCACGGCTGGCACATCCACTACTTCGCCCCGCACGCCGCGATCGGCGACCACCTGGCGGCCGAGCTCGGGATGGCGCTGGCCTTCATCGTGATGGCCGGCGAGCGCGAGCGGCTGCGCCGCTGCGAGGCGCCGGACTGCGCCCGGGTCTTCGTCGACCTCTCCCGCAACCGCTCCCGCCGCTACTGCGACAGCCGCACCTGCGGCAACCGCCTGCACGTCGCCGCCTACCGCGCCCGCCAGCGCTCCGCCGAGGCGGTCCCCGCCGGCTGACGGCCCCGCCCTCCCGGTCCTCCTGCTCCGACCCGCTCCGCGAGCCACGGTCAGGCGGGCGGTGAGGAGGTCGGTGGGCGAAGGGTGGAAGACTTGGCCCCATGACCGATGCTCCCCTCCCGCGGCTCGAGTTCTGGGCCGACCTCCAGTGCCCCGACTGCCGCACCGCCCTGACCGACCTCGACGCCCTGCGCGAGCAGTACGGCGAGGCCCTCATCGTCGAGCTCCGGCACTTCCCGCTGGAGAAGAACAAGCACGCCTACGCCGCCGCCCAGGCCGCCGAGGAGGCGCTCGCCCAGGGCCGGGGCCGGGAGTTCACCGAGGCGCTGCTGGAGCGCTGCGAGGAGCTGGCCAAGGCCAAGAACGGCGAGGCGTTCCTGGTCGCGCTGGCCGGTGAACTCGGGCTGGACGCCGAGGAGATGGACGTGGCGCTGATCGACGGGCGGCACACCCTGGTGGTGGACGCCGACCAGGCCGAGGGCAAGGCGATCGGCGTCACCGGCACCCCGACGTACCTGATCGCCGGTCAGCGCCTGGACGGCGGCAAGAGCCAGGAAGGGCTGCGCGAGCGGATCGCCGAGATCCTGGACGCGGTGGCGAAGGGCTGACCCTCCCTCAGAGCAGCGGCTTGCCGAACACCCGGCGGGTGAGCCGGTAGCCCAGCGACTCGTAGAGCCGGATGGCCACCGCGTTGGAGCTGAACACGTTGAGCCCGAGGTCGGCCACTCCGGCCGCCAGGCACTCCCGCTCGGCGAGCCGCATCAGGGTGCGGCCGTGGCCCTCGCCGCGGCGCCCCTCGTCCACCTCCACCGTCATCACCCAGGCCAGCGGCGAACCGTCCGGCAGGGTGCTCTGGCGCAGCGTCACCCAGAGCGAGCCCAGCACGGTGCCCTGCGCGTCCAGCAGTTCGCGCAGGGCCGTGCCGGGGGTGGCGTGGCCCTGGAGGAGCAGTCGCCGGTGGTCGGTGTCGGCCTTCTCCCGGGCCTGCTGCTCGGCCAGGCCGGAGCCGGTGAGGTGGCTGACGTAGCCCTCCTTGGCCTGGGTGAGCCAGGTCTCGAAGCGGTCCGGGCCGATCGGACGGACCGTCAGGCCCGCCGGGAGCTCCGGGGCGCGGCCGAGGTGCTTGGCCATGTTCCGCATCCGCTCGGTGTACCCGAGCAGCCGGGCCAGCCCGAGGGCGGCCTCGTTGCCGGCCGGGACGGTGACGTCCACCCGGCTGCAGCCCCAGCCGCGCAGCACCTCCTCGGCGGCCAGCGAACCCACCGTGGCCCGGCCCCGCCGCAGACCCTCGGTGACCTCCAACTCCGAGACGGTGCCCCAGCGTTGCTCGCCGTACGGGGTGGCCGTGGTGCGCAGCGAACCGACCGGGCGACCGTTGACGCAGATCAGCCAGCGCCGGGTGCGGCCGCCGTCGGGACGGATTTCCTCGGGGTGCTCGGGACGCAGGGTGGTGGTCATGGGGTGTGCATTCCCCGTCCCGCCCCGGCTGATCCGCGCCGGGGAATCACGGGTCGAGGTCGTCCGCGGCGCGCTCGGTGAACTGGCGCATGGCCTTGAGGGTGACCGGTCCGGGCCCGGCCAGCTCGCGGTCGTCGATCCGGGTGACGGCCTGCACGTCGCGCAGGGTGGAGGTGAGGAAGACCTCCTCGGCCTCGGCCAGCACCTCGAACGGGAGGTCGGCCTCCTCGGCGCCGGCCCAGTCGACGACCAGCTGCCGGGTGATGCCGGCCAGGCAGCCGGAGGCGAGCGGCGGGGTGAGCAGCCGGCCGCCGAGCACCACGAAGATGTTGGAGCCGGTGCCCTCGCAGAGCCGGCCGGCGGTGTTGGCGAAGATCGCCTCGGAGGCGCCGGCCCGGTGGGCGGCGGCCAGGGCGACCACGTTCTCGCCGTAGGAGGTGGTCTTGAGACCGGTGAGCGCGCCGTGCTCGTTGCGCCGCCACGGGACGGTCTTCACCGCGGTGGTGTCCGGGCGGGGCTTGGCGGTGCCGACCGCGATCACCAGGGTGGGCGGGGCGTCGCCGCGCTCGGAGCCGAGCGGGGCCGTGCCGCCGGTGTAGGTGATCCGCAGCCGGCCGAGCTCCATCGGGTTGGCGGCCAGCACCTGGCGCACGCCCTCGCGGACCACCGCGTGGTCCGGGGCGGGCAGGCCGAGGCCCTCGGCGGAGCGGCTGAGCCGGTCGAGGTGGCGGGTGAGCGCGAAGGCCGCGCCGTCCACCGCCTTGGCCGTCTCGAAGACGCCGTCGCCCACGGTCAGCCCGTGGTCGAGCACGGAGACGGTGGCGCTGCTCTCGTCGACCAGGCGGTCGTTGACCCAGATCATCAGGTGTCGCTCCTAGGGGCCCGCACTGCTACTCGGTGCCCGAGGCTATCGCGACCAGGCGGGCCGCCTTGAGCTCGGTCTCGTCCCACTCCCGCTCCGGGTCGGAGCCCCAGGTGATGCCGGCGCCGGTGCCGAAGTGCAGCACCGGGCGGTCCGCCTCGCTCCGGTCGATCCAGAACGTCCGGATGCCGACGGCGAGTTCGGCCTCGCCCCGGTCGGCGTCCACCCAGCCGACGGCGCCGCAGTAGGGGCCGCGCGGGGCGGTCTCCAGGGCCTCGATGATCCGCAGCGCACTGCTCTTGGGAGCCCCGGTGACGGAGCCGGGCGGGAAGGTGGCCCCGAACAGCTCGGCCCAGCCGGCCCCTTCGCGTAGCTCGCCCTCCACGGTGGAGACCAGGTGCACCAGGCCGGGGTGCTTCTCCACCACGCAGAGGTCGGGCACGGTGACGCTGCCGGTGGCGCAGACCCGGCCGAGGTCGTTGCGGACCAGGTCCACGATCATCACGTTCTCGGCGTGGTCCTTCTCCAGCAGGTCGTGCTCGGTACGGCCGGTGCCCTTGATCGGGCCGGAGGAGACGGTGCGGCCCCGGCGGCGCAGGTAGAGCTCGGGCGAGGCGGTGGCGATCTCCACCCCGTGGCCGGGCAGGCGGATCGTTCCGGCATGGGGCGCGGGGTTGCCGTGCGCGAGCAGTCCGGTGAGCGCGTCGATGTCGCTGCGCTCCGGGTCGGGCAGCGGCGCGGTCATCACCCGGCAGAGGTTGGCCTGGTAGACCTCGCCGGCCGCGATGTGCTCGCGGATCCGGCGCACGCCCGCGGTGTAGGCGTCCCGGTCGAGCGAGCTGTGCCAGCTGCCGGGGTCGGGCCCGAGCCAGCCGTCGGTGCGCGGCGGGGCCGGGTCGGGACGGACGGAGTCGAAGCGCGCGCAGGTGAGGCGCCCCTCGAAGTCGTACGCCACCGCCCAGTACCCCTCGCCCTCGAGGGCGGCCGGGTCGGAGGTGACGTCGCGCAGGCCGGTCGCCAGCCGGCCGGCGAACCTCGCCATGGGGGTCGGGCTGATGCGGGGGGTGGTGCGGCCGGACACGGTGCTCCTGCGCGGTGAGGGTGGTGCGGGGGTGCTTCGAAGTGTAGGTCGGAGGGGGTGCCCGACGTCGGGTCGCGAGGGCCCGGCGGCGGGCCCGGTGACCTGACGAGGTGCCAGCTCGCGGGGGTCCCGGAGGGCACCCCGTCGGCACGCTGCGGGAACGGAATTTGAGCTGGCCCAGGAATCCGCTAAAGTTCAACACGTCGCCGGGAAACGGAGCCGCAGGAAAGCGGTGAAGGGCCTCGAAGACAGGCGGACGTGGCTCAGTTGGTAGAGCATCACCTTGCCAAGGTGAGGGTCGCGAGTTCGAATCTCGTCGTCCGCTCGACGGAGAACGGTGTAAGATCGTTCCCTGTTGTTGCCTGGTGGAGTGGCCGAGAGGCGAGGCAACGGCCTGCAAAGCCGTGTACACGGGTTCAAATCCCGTCTCCACCTCCATGAGGTGCCCCTGGTTCGCCAGGGGCCCTCCCCGCGCGATTAGCTCAGCGGGAGAGCACTACCTTGACACGGTAGGGGTCACTGGTTCAATCCCAGTATCGCGCACGTCGGTCCCCTCGGGACCTGCCCGTAGGACGCCCCATCAGGCGCGATTAGCTCAGCGGGAGAGCACTACCTTGACACGGTAGGGGTCACTGGTTCAATCCCAGTATCGCGCACTTGCAGTACCGCCTCACCAGGCGCGATTAGCTCAGCGGGAGAGCACTACCTTGACACGGTAGGGGTCACTGGTTCAATCCCAGTATCGCGCACTTGCAGTACCGCCCCATCAGGCGCGATTAGCTCAGCGGGAGAGCACTACCTTGACACGGTAGGGGTCACTGGTTCAATCCCAGTATCGCGCACCACACAGCCAAGGGCCGTGATCCGGACAGGATCACGGCCCTTGGCGTTGCCGGGGGTTGACGGACCGTCAGGGCGCGGGCGGCGGCACGGATGCGCACGGGCGGCAGCGCGGATGCGGCAGGGGCCGGGTACGTGCCGCCCTCACCGACGACTCGTACCCGGCCCCTGCTCCGTGCGCCGGAGTTGCTGCCCGCACCGCCCGCCCGCCCGTCCGCGTGCGCCCGGCGGTGCCGGCTCCGGCTGTGGCGCCTGCCCTCTCCCCAGAAGGTCAGCGCCCGATCAGTTCGGCGACGGCCCTGGTCTGGGTCGCCAGTTGGTCCCAGCCGCCGAAGAGCACCAGCAGGGCGACCGCGACGGGGAGCACCATCGCCACGGCCACCAGCGGGTGCCGGGTGGCCTGCTCGGAGGAGCGGGCGGAAGCCGGGCGGAGCCCGAGGCGACGACGGCCCGCCTCGTTGAGCTGGACGGCCATGGTGGGTGCTCCTGCCTTCTTCGTGAAGTCGCTGGTCTGCTGGAAAGTCGGTCGCGGTGGGCGGTTCACCTCGGGGGACGAGCCGGGCCGCCCACCGCTGACTCAAAGGTATGGCGCGGCACCGACGCGGACGTCATGCCCGCGTACCGTTCGGTGGGCCTCCCGGAGGATGACGCCCCTCCCCCTCAGGTACTACTGGAGGCGGAGAAGGGGCCCGGCCGAACCCCGGGGGAACCCTGAGGGGCATCCCCGAGAGGGGCGTCCGGGGGAGATCGGACAATCCGACCGGCCGGCTGGTGTTGCGTATCAGCACACCGCAGCGCGGAGTCCGTAAGCTGTGCCGGAGCAGGATTCTGACGGTGCCCCACCCGACGGGGTCTCAACCACCGGACTGACGGGAAGAACTGACGATGGCGATGATGCGGCTGAGGCGTGAGGACCCCCGCATCGTCGGCCCGTACCGCCTGCACCGTCGGCTCGGGGCCGGCGGGATGGGCGTGGTCTACCTCGGTTCGGACCGCAAGGGGCAGCGGGTCGCGCTCAAGCTGATCCGGGCCGAGCTGGCCGAGGACGCCGAGTTCCGCACCCGCTTCGCCCGGGAGATCGCGGCCGCCTCGAAGATCCGCGGCACCTGCACGGCCCGGGTGGTCGGCTCCGACATCGAGGCGGACCGGCCCTGGCTGGCGACCGCGTACGTGCCGGGGCCCTCGCTGTACAAGCGGGTCGGCGAGGAGGGGCCGCTGCCCTGGCCGGAGGTGGCCCGGATCGGGGCCGCGCTGGCCGACGGGCTGGTGAAGGTGCACGAGGCCGGGGTGGTGCACCGCGACCTCAAGCCCTCCAACATCCTGCTCTCGCCCAAGGGTCCGAGGATCATCGACTTCGGCATCGCCTGGTCGCGCGGCGCCTCCACGCTCACCCACGTCGGCACCGCCGTCGGCTCCCCCGGCTTCCTGGCGCCCGAGCAGGTCCGCGGCGCCGCGGTGACGCCGGCCACCGACGTGTTCGCCTTCGGGGCCACGCTGGCCTACGCGCTCACCGGGGACTCGCCGTTCGGCTCCGGCGCCTCCTCCGAGGTGATGCTCTACCGGGTGGTGCACGAGGAGCCCGACCTGTCCGCCGTGCCGCCGCAGTTGGCGCCGCTGGTGCGGGCCTGCCTGGCCAAGGAGCCGGCCGAGCGGCCCGGCGCGGCCGCGCTGCACGAGCGGCTCACCGAGCTTGCCGCCCGGGGCGCCGCGGCCGGCCGCCGGGCCGTCGCTCCCCCGCCGTCGCCCGGGCGGGCCCCCGTCGCGCAGCGGCCTGCGGCCCCGCCACGGCCCGCCGCGTACCAGCCCGGGACGCACCAGCCCGCCACCCTGCCGATGCCGCCCGGCATGACGGCCGAGGCTCTGAGGGAGCGTCAGGGCGAGCGGGCGGGCGTCCACCCGTCGGGGTCGGTGCACGCCGCCGACCGGACCACCGTCCGGCACGGCGAGCAGCCGGGCTCGCGGCCCGCCGGTGCCAGGCCCGCAGCGGCCCGGGAGCGGACCACGCCGCCCGGCGGCCGTCCGGTCCCGCCCGGCCCGCGCTCCGGCCAGCCCCGGCGCGACCGGCAGCACACCCCCGTGCCCGGCCGTCCCGGCAGCCCCGGCGAGGCGCGGCGACGGCTGATGCGGCAGCGGCTGGTGGTCTTCGTGACCGTCACCGTCGGGGTGGCGCTGGCCATCGCCGCCGCCCAGGGCTGCGAGAACCGCTCCGACCAGGGCCTGCGCTCCCCGCACTCGCCGGCCGCCTCCGCTCCCGCCTCCGGGGCCTCCGGCACGCCTGTCCCCGTCTCCATCGACGGGGTGCAGCCCTCCGCGCCGTTCGCGGCGGTGGCCAAGAGCCCCACCGGCGACGCCGGGCTGGCCCCCTCGGGCGGCCCGCTGCCCGCCGTGGACTGGGCCAACCGCAGCTACGCCGACCCCTCCGGCGGGGCCGCGATCCGCCTGCGGGACGGCCGTTCGGCCGCCGAGGGCGGCCCGCAGGTCTCGCTCAGCGCCGTCGTCCCGGCCCGCTACCACGGAGCCCCGGCGGCCCTGGTGGTGCTGCGCCGGGCCGAGGGCTCCGCCCCGGCCGACCTGGTCCAGCTCTACGGCTTCAGCGCGGACACCCCCGTCCTGCTCGCCGCCCGCACCTCGGTGGCCGACCCGCAGGCCGCCGCCACCTGGCGGGTCGAGCCGGGCGCCCTGATCCGGGAGGAGCGGGTCTCCGCGACGGGGGCCGGGTCGACGACCCGTTACACGGTGCGCGGCGACGGGCAGTTGGAGGAGTCCTGGCCCGGCTCCGGCGTCACCGGCACCCCCGCCGGCCCCGCCCCGGCCGCAGCCGGCGCCCCGCCGTCGGCCTTCTCCCCCACCGCGACGCCCAGCGGCAGCTGAAGCGCGCCCGCCCTGGGCCCGGCCCTTCGTCCGGCACGGGGAAGGGGCCGGGACGGTCCGTCCACTGTCAGTGGGCGGCCGCCAGGAGGGAGCGGGTGTAGTCGGTGTGCGGGGCCGCGAAGAGGTCGTCGCGGGGGGGACTGTTCGACCAGGCGGCCGTGGTGCATGACGGCGATGCGGTCGCAGAAGTGGCGGACCACGGCGAGGTCGTGGGAGACGAAGAGGAAGGCGACGCCGAGGCGCTCGCGCAGTTCGGCGAGCAGGTTGAGGACCTGGGCCTGGACCGAGACGTCGAGGGCGGAGACCGGTTCGTCGGCGATGATCAGGCGTGGGCCGGGGGCCAACGCCCGGGCGATGCCGATGCGTTGGCGCTGACCGCCGGAGAACTCGTGCGGGTGGCGGTCGAGGTGGGCGGCGGTGAGGCCGACCTGTTCGAGGAGTTCGGCGGAGCGCTCGCGGCGTTCGGGGGCGGTCAGGGTGGTGTGCAGGCGGAGCGGGGTGTCCAGGGTCTGGGCGACCGTGCGGCGGGGGTTGAGGGAGGCGTACGGGTCCTGGAAGACCAGCTGGACCTCGCGGGCCAGGCGGCGGCGCAGGGCGCGGTCGGGGCGGGTGGCGTCCTGTCCGTCGTAGCGGATCGTGCCGCCGGTGGGGCGTTGGAGGCCGGCCAGCACCCGGGAGGTGGTGGACTTGCCGGAGCCGGACTCGCCGACCAGGCCGAGGCTCTCGCCCGGGGCGATCCGCAGGCTCACCCCCTCGACGGCGCGGAAGGGCTCGGCCGTGCGGAAGGGGTGACGGCGACGGCCCGGGAAGTGCACGGACAGGTCCTCGACCTCGACCAGCCAGGAGGTGTCGGGACGGTGGGCCGCCCTGGGTGCCGTACGGGCCGGGACGGGTGACGGGTCGTCGACCGTGGGCAGCACGGAGCCCGGGACGGTGTCCAGGGTGAGCGCGGCGCCGACCAGGGCGCGGGTGTACGGCTGCCGCGGGGCGGCGAGCAGTTCGGCGGTCGGCGCGGTCTCCACCGTCTCGCCGTGTCGGAGCACCAGGGTGCGGTCGGTGTGCCGGGCCACCACCCCGAGGTCGTGACTGATCAGCAGGACGGCGGTGCCGTGCTCGCGCCGCAACTCGCCGAGCAGATCCAGCACTTGGCTCTGCACCCGGGCGTCCAGGGCGGTGGTGGGTTCGTCGGCGACCAGCACGTCCGGCCCGTTCATCAGGGCCATCGCGATCATCACCCGCTGGCGCATCCCGCCGGAGAACCGGTGCGGATGGTCGCCGGTCCGGGCCGCCGGGATGCCGACCCGGTCGAGCATCTCGGCCGCCCGGCGGCGGGCCTCCGCCCGTCCCGCGCCGGGGTGGTGCAGCCGGTACATCTCGGAGAGCTGGGCGCCGACGGTGTGGAACGGGCTGAGCGAGGTCAGCGCGTCCTGGAAGACCAGGGCGATCCTGCCCCCGCGCACCCGGCGCAGCTCCTGCTCCCCCGCGCCGACCAGCTCCTGTCCGCCGAGCCGGGCGGAGCCGGTGACGGTGGTGGTGCGGGGGTCGTGCAGGCCGAGCAGGGCCAGCCCGGTGGCGGACTTGCCGGAGCCGGACTCACCGACCAGGCCCAGGACTTCGCCCGGGGCGAGGTCGAAGGAGAGGCCGCGCACGGCCCGTACCGGTTCGGCCCCGTCGCGGGCGGCGAAGCCGACGGAGAGGTCGCGGACGCTGAGCACCGGCGCGGTCGAGGTGTTCGTGGTCATCGGGAAAGCTCCTGACGCGGGTTCAGCTGAGGCGGATGCGCGGGTCGAGCCAGGCCACCACCAGGTCGGCCAGGGCCACGAAGAGGACCACGAAGCAGGCGGCGAGCAGCACGGTGCCGACCACGGCGGGCAGGTCCTGGCCCGCCACCGCCTCGGCGGCGAAGGTGCCGACGCCGTTCAGGCCGAAGACGGTCTCGGTGATCACGGCCCCGCCGAGCAGGGCGCCCGCCTCCAGCCCGAGCAGCTGGACCAGCGGCCCGGCCGCGCCGCGCGCCGTGTACTTCAGGTGGGCCCGCAGCCGGCTCAGGCCCTTGCCGCGCGCGGTGCGGACGTACTCCTCGTCCATGGTCTCCAGCAGCTGGGCGCGGGAGAGCCGGGCGAAGACGGCGGAGTTGACGAAGCCGAGCACCAGCCAGGGCAGCAGCATCCCGCCCGCCCAGGCGGCGGGGTCGGTGGCGGGCGGGGTGTAGGCGGGCAGCGGCAGCAGGCCGGTCGAGTGGACCAGGGCCCACTGGGCGAGGTAGCCGAGGAAGTAGATCTGCACGCTGGCGCCGAGCAGGGTGAAGCCGGAGAGCAGCCGGTCGGTGCGGGTGCCGTGGCGCAGCGCGGAGACGAAGCCGGTGCCCAGGCCGAGGACCAGCAGCACGGCCAGCGCCCCGGCGGTGAGCGAGAAGGTGACCGGCAGGTGCTCGGTCAGGGCCTGGGTGACGGGCTGGTGGAGCCGGTAGGAGTAGCCCAGGCAGGGGGCGGCGCAGTCGATCACCGAGCCGTCCACGTCGCTGATCCCGCGTCCGGCGACGACCCCGGCGAGGTAGTCGGTGTACTGGGTGAGCAACGGCTGGTCCAGGCCCATGCTCTGACGGACCGCCGCCACCTGCCCGGAGTCGCAGCG
This sequence comes from Kitasatospora sp. NPDC004289, assembly GCF_053602875.1. Taxonomy (NCBI): domain Bacteria; kingdom Bacillati; phylum Actinomycetota; class Actinomycetes; order Kitasatosporales; family Streptomycetaceae; genus Kitasatospora; species Kitasatospora sp. NPDC004289. Next base: position 156,548 of record NZ_JBSGEL010000008.1, read on the forward strand.
CGGGCCGCAGGCGGCCCGGGCCGGGTCGGCGGGGGCGGCGTGGAAGAGCACGAAGGCGGCGGCGGAGACCGCGGCCAGCACGGCGAGGGCCTGGAGGGCCCGCCGCAGGGCGAAGGAGAGCATGGCCGGTCCGGTTTCGTGGATGCGGGTGGTACGAGGTGGGTGCGGCCCCGGCCCGGCGGATGCGGCTGGGGTACCGCCCCGGCGGGTGCGGGTGGGGGTACGGCCCCGCCCCGGCGGAGGCGGGGCCGTGCGGAGGCGTCAGGCCTTGAGGAAGACCCACGCGAGGCTGACGGACCCGTAGATCGGGTGGATGAAGGCGCCGCCGACGTTGGCGCCGCGCAGCTGGGTGGCGTTGGGGTAGGCGAAGGGCAGCACCGGGACGTCCTTCATCACGGTCTGCTCCAGCGCGTACAGCTCCTTGGCCTTCTGCCGGGGCTCGCCGATCTGGTTGATCCGGTCGATCTCCTTGTCCACCGCCGGGTTGCGGTAGCGGGCCGAGTTGAGGTCGCTGTTGGCCCGGCCGTCGAAGGAGAACGGGACCAGCGTGGACGGGGTCGGCCAGTCCACCGAGCTGGTCTCCTCGAACAGGTCGTACGGGGAGTCGGCCCGGTGCGCCTCGTCCAGCAGCGCCTTGGCGTCCACCGGCTTGGGCACGATGGTGATCCCCGCCTTGGCGAACCCGTCCACCAGCACCTGGGCCACCCGCTGCCCGTTCGGGGTGTTGGCGTACGCGTAGGTGAGGCTGGTGGGCGTCTGCTTGGCCTTGGCCAGGGCCTGCTTGGCGGCCTCCGGGTCGCCCTCGGGCTTGGCCGGGTAGAGGTCGTACTTCTGCCAGTCGAGCAGCGCCGGGGAGCTGAGGGTGGTGGCCAGCTCGCCGACCCGGGAGCCGCCGAGCACCTGGCGGGCCTGCTGGCGCGGGTAGGCCAGGTGCAGGGCCTTGCGGACCTCGGGGTCGGCGACCCGCTCGTTGTTGACCACCAGCTGGGTGACGAAGGCGCCCTGACGGCCGGTCACCACCAGCTCCTTGGCCTTCGGGTCGGTGTCGGTGGTCTGGTACAGCTCGGGCGAGAGCTGGGTCGCCACGGTGGTGGCGTTGGCGCCGCCGTCCCGGCCGGAGAGGATCTCCTGGTTGATGTTGAGCGCCTCCTTGCCGAAGCTGAAGACGAACTTCTCCGGGTACTGATTGCGGATCGGGTCGGTCTCCGGCTTCCAGTGCGGGTTGCGCTCCAGCACCAGGCGGGTGTTCTGGACGTGCTCGGCGATCCGGTACGGGCCGCTGGCGAAGGGCAGTCGGTCGTAGTCGGTGCCGGTGTCCTTGTCCTTGCGGACGGGGGAGGACGAGGACTGCGCCGCCATGTACGGCACGTCGGCCTGCGGCTGCGGGAAGCGGAGGACCAGGGTGCGCTCGTCCGGGGTCTCGATCGCGGCCAGGTCGCCGTCCTGCGGGCCCGCGTACTTCTTCCGGGCGTCCTCGTAACTGGCCTCGCCGGTCAGCCACTGCGCCCAGTACGGCGGGCCGACCTCGAAGCCCTTCCCGAAGGAGCGCTCGATGCCGTACTTCACCTGCTGGGAGGTGATCGGCTGCCCGTCCTCCCAGGCCACGCCCGCCTTCAGCCGGTACGTCCAGGTGCGGCCGCCGTCGGTGGCGGTACCGGTGTCGGTGGCGAGGTCGCCGACCAGCTTCGCCTTGCCGTCCACCACCTGGTACTGGGTCAGCTGACGGCCCCACAGCAGCGAGGTGTTGTAGGCGGCGCCCGCGTAGACCTTCTGCGGGTCGAGGTGGCGGAAGTCGGTGGTGTTGTAGACGTTCACCGTGCCGCCGGGCTTCGCACCGGGGACGGCGGGCGCCGGGCCGGCGCTCTCCTGCTCGGTGCCGAGGGCGGCGGTGAGCGGGGAGGTGTCCTTCGCTCCCGGGGCCGCGCCACCGCCGCCCGCACCGGCTCCCGCCGAGCAGGCGGTGGCGAGCAGCGCGGTGGCGAGGACGGCGAGGGTCGCTTTGGTCAGGCGCATGGCGGAGTGACTCCTTGCCCCGAGGTGCGGGGCGGTAGGGGTGGTTGTGGTTCTGACGGTGGCTCAGCGGGCGGAGCGGGGATCCAGCGCGTCGCGGACCGCGTCGCCGAGCAGGTTGAAGGCGAGCACGAAGACCAGCAGCGCCACGCCGGGGAAGACCATGTAGGTCGGATCGGCCTGGAAGACCTCGGAACCGCGCGAGATCATCCGGCCCCAGTCCGGGACGGGCTCGGTGATGCCGACCCCGAGGAAGGAGAGCACCGCCTCGGAGGCCACGAAGCCCGGCACCGCCATCGTCGCGTGCACCAGCAGCTGGGCCCGGACGTTCGGCAGCAGTTCCCGGAAGACGATGTGGAATCCGCCGGCCCCCTGGGCCTTCGCCGACTGCACGAAATCCCTTTCCCGGAGGGAACGCACCGACGAGCGGAGGGAGAGCGCGAGCGGAATCCAGCCGAATGCGGAGAACACCAGGATCAGCACCAGGAATTGCATCCACTCCGGCTCGGCCTCGCTCGGATCGACCAGCCGGGACTGCACCACGGGGCTGAGCGCGAGGAGCAGGAGCAGGGTCGGGAAGGCGAGCAGGACGTTCGAGAGGAAGCCGAAGATCCGGTCCGTCAGACCGCCCAGGTAGCCGACCGCGACGCCGGCCAGGACGCCGAGCAGGGTGGTGACGGCGGCGGCCGCGAAGGCGATCAGGAGGGAGGTGCGGATGCCGAAGAGCAGCTGGGTGAACACGTCCCGCCCGAGGCCCGGCTCCAGGCCGAACCAGAAGTCGGCCGAGATCCCGCCGTTGGGGAGCATCGGCAGGCCCGAGTCGCTGAGCAGGCCGGGCGTGTTCTGGCCGTAGTGCTCGGTGGGGTTCTTGCCGTAGGCGGCGGCGATCAGCGGGGCGGCGAGGGCGAGGAGGAGGAAGAGCGTCACCACCGCGAGGGCGGTGGCGCCGGTGCGGTCGCGGAGCAGCCGGGAGAGCGGCGTGTTGCGTACTGCGGGCATGAGAGGCGTACTCCCCGAAATTCTCCGCCGCCCCGTGGGTGAGGGTGCGCTGATGTGCATGGAGGGCGGGCCTTCCGGGGGTTTCCCGGCGGCCCGTCGAATGCCATCAGATCGGATGCGATGCGCCTTTCGCAAATCATTCTCCGGCGCTGATTGCACACTGTTTCGCGCAGGACGACGGCTTCATTCCACCGCAATGTTGCCGACACAGGAAAACGGGCAAATACCTACACAACGGTTCGACGGCGGCCCGACTGAGACCTCCGCCACACGTAAGGTGCCGCCATGCCTCCACTGCTCTTCCTCGACGTCGACGGCCCGCTCATCCCGTTCGGCGGAGCTCCCGAGGAGTACCCCACCCACGGGGCCGACGACGACGCGAACCCCCTCCTGCGCCGGATCGACCCCGCGCACGGCCCACGGCTGGCGGCGCTTCCGTACGAACTCGTCTGGGCCACGACCTGGGAGGAGGAGGCGAACGAGTACGTCGCCCCGCGCCTGCACCTGCCGCGACTCCCGGTGGTGGTCTGGCCGGAGCCGACCGAGGCGGACGAGCAGGACGACGAGCGGCACGGGCTGCACTGGAAGACCCGCACCCTCGTCTCGCTCGCCGCCGGGCGCCCGTTCGCCTGGGTCGACGACGAGCTCACCGACGCCGACCGGAGGTGGGTCGCGGCCCGCCACCCGGGCCCCGCGCTGCTCCACCGCGTCGACCCCCGCCGCGGTCTGACGGAGGGTGACTTCACGGCGCTCCGGTCCTGGTTGCTGGAAAACCAGGTGACCTCGGGGCGGGCCGGGCAGCAGAATCAGGGCACCGGCCGCGAGGCCGACAGCCCGTAGCTCAGTCGGTCAGAGCACCGCCCTGATAAGGCGGGGGTCGCTGGTTCAACTCCAGCCGGGCTGAGCGGGTGTAGCTCAATTGGCCAGAGCAGCCGCCTCCAAAGCGGCAGGCTGGGGGTTCGAGTCCCTCCGCCCGTGCAGTGAGCAGGACCGCCGTCAGATCCCGGTGTTGACGGCGTAGAAGGTGACCGCGGCGGCGGCTCCCACGTTGAGGGAGTCGATGCCGTGGGACATCGGGATGCGGACCCGGCGGGTGGCGGCGGCCAGGGCCTTCGGGGTGAGGCCGTCGCCCTCGGCGCCGAGCATGACGGCGGCCTTGGGGAGGGTGTGCGGGGCGGTCGCGTTGAGGTCGTCGGCGCCGGACGGGGTGAGGGCGAGCAGTTCGAAGCCGGCCTCGCGGACGGTGGCCAGGGCGGCCGGCCAGGGGTCGAGGCGGGCGTACGGGACGGAGAAGACCGCGCCCATCGAGACCTTGACGGCCCGTCGGTAGAGCGGGTCGGCGCAGTCCGGGGAGAGCAGCACGGCGTCCATCCCGAGGGCGGCGGCGCTGCGGAAGATGGCGCCGATGTTGGTGTGGTCGACCAGGCCCTCCAGGACGGCCACCCGGCGAGCGCCGGTGAGGAGTTCGGCGGCCTCCGGGAGCGGCTTGCGCTCCATCGAGGCGAGCGCGCCGCGGTGCACGTGGTAACCGGTGACCTCCTCGGCGAGCCCGGGCTCCACCACGTGGACGGGCGCCGGGGTCTCGGCGATCACGTCGGCCATCACATCCAGCCACTTCGGGGTGAGCAGCATCGACCGCATCCGGAAGCCCGCCGCCACCGCCCGGCGGATCACCTTCTCGCCCTCGGCGATGAAGAGGCCCTCCTCGGGCTCGCGCCGACGGCGCAGCTCCACGTCGGTCAGGCCGGTGTAGTCGGCCAGGCGCGGGTCGGTCGGGTCGGTGATGGTGCTCGGTTCTGCCACCCGTCGATCTTGGCACAGCTGGGGAGGAGTGGCGTTCGGCGAGGAAGCGACCGGGCGCGGAGACGATGATGGGCGCATGGCCGTCGTCCCGATCGAACCCCGTCCGCTGAACGCCGCCGAGCGCGCCGTCCTGGAGCACCTGCTCGCCGCCGACTTCCCCGGCGCCCCTGAGCTGCTCGCCCAGCTCGACCGGGTCGAGGTGGTGGCCGCCTGGTTCGAGGGGTCGGTCAGCGTCGACCTGCGGGTGCGCGGGGCGGCGGAGTCGGACCGGCGCTCGGTGCTGCTGCCGGTGGGTGCCGAGGTGTACGACGAGGACGGCGGGTACGTCGGCGAGCTGCTGCTGTGGGCGGAGGGCGGGGAGTACCTGTCCGCATTGGAGTACGCCTGGGTGACGGACGAGATGCCGACCGTACTGCCGGCCGTGGAGCGGCTCCGCGTGGGGGTCTGACGGCGGGTCGGCCGGGCCCGAGCGTCTCAGGACGCCGGGCCGAGGTCCGCAGGGAGGGCGGCCGCCACCAGGGCGGCGGCCTCCTCCGCGGTCGCGGTCCGCGCGACCAGTTCGTGGTTGTCGTAGACCGCGTACCCGTCCTCGGGGTGGGGGGCGATGACGTGGCCCACCGGGTGCTTCCAGTACTCCTCGACGCGGTCGGAGAACCACAGGTTGAAGTGGCTGTTGACCGGCATCAGCTGACGGAGCGCCGGCTGGGCGTACGCGGCCGCGATCAGCGCGTGGGCCTCGGGGAACCGGTCGTACGGCGGCAGGTGGACGCGGTCGAGCTTGAGGCACCAGGTCAGCTCCACCGGGCCGAGCGGCTCCCGCTCGTGGGCCAGGGCCCAGGGCCGGAACCCCATGAACGGGGCGCGCTCCCGGGTCTCCTCCAGCCCCGCCCCGGTGATCCACGCGACCGTCGCGCGGACCACCTCGGCCAGGTCCTCGGTGCAGCCCCCGGCCAGCCGGGGGCCGTCGGACCGGAGGTCGACCTGGAAGCGCCGCTGCCACGCCTCGTCCGGCGGATACACCGTCACCCGCCGGGCTCCCCCGTCCGCGACGAACTCCGCGATCCGGCCCGAGTCCCGTGCCAAGGAGGGCCACGCGACACCGAGCCGCGCCGCTTCGTGCGCCAGCGCGGCGGCCAGCACCCCCGGGCCCCACGCGTCCCGCTCCTCGTCCGTGCAGCCGCCGTCGAGCCCCACCCCTGAGTCCATCGCACCAGTCTGCCCGACGGGCCTGCGGCGGTCGGGGCTCGGCCCATCGGGTGGTGGCGGACGGTGCGTCAGCCCGGCGGCGCTGCACGGGTGATCGACGAGCCGAGACTGGCCGGGTCGACCCGTCGTCGTTCCCGGAAGAGTGGAGTCCGCCCGTGCGCCGATCGTCCGGGGTGGCCGTTGCGGCCGTGTTGCTCGTGATCGGTGCCGCTCCGCCCGTCGGGGCCGTGCTCCCCCGGGCCGGGACCCCGTACACCGTGACCGCGTGCGATCCGAACACCACCCGGCCCGGCAGCCCGCAGCAGGTGCAGGTGGACCCGGCCTGGCTGGAGGGCGGCCGGATGGTCGCGGTGATGAACAACCCGGGCTCGGTCAATCCGGGGCTGGGTGCACCGCCGCCCACCCCCGGCACCTTCTACGGCACCCCGCTCTGCGTGGTCGGGCCCCTGGTGAACGGCGTGCCGCAGGCGGCGCGTTGGGTGTTCTGTCTGAACCACCCGCTGGCCGCCTGCGGCGAGGCGCCGTTCGTCCGGGGCGGCACCGAAGGTGCGAAGGAGCCGCTGACCGCGCTGCAACGGGCCCGGGTGGCCCACCTGCTCTCTCCCGGGGTGGCCGACTACTCGACCTCCTCCACCCGGGGCCTGATGGCCCAGCGGATCTGGTGCGTGACCGAGAACCTGCCCGCCGGAGCGCCACTGCCCGACCCGGACCGCTACCCCGGCGTCACCTGCCCGGACTGGGGCACGATCGACCCCACACTGCCCGCCGAGCCCGCCCTCACCCTGACCGCCGGGCCGGACGCCGAGGCCGGTACGGAGATCCCGTTCGACCTGACCAGCACGGTCCGCCGGGTACGGGTGACGGCCACCGGGACGGACGGGCTGACGCTCTGCCAGGGCGCGCCGGGAACCCTGACGGACGGGCTGCTGGAGCTGCCGGCCGGGACGACCGCGACCAGGCTCTGCGCCCGGCGCGCGGACGGCGGCAGCGGTGCGGTGCGGGTGGAGGGGGCGGAGACGGTGACGGACCCTCAGTTCCTGGTCCCCACCGAGACCCCGGAACGCTGTCAGGGGTACGTGGACACGGTGGGCTCGCGGCGGACGCTGACCGCCTCCGGCACGGCGAACTGGCGCCCGGCGACGACGCCCCCGGTGGTCCAGGCCCCTCTGCCGTCGATGGCGCCCGTACCACCCGGCGCGGCGGCCCCGGCGCCGCCGAGGACACCCGAGGTCCAGGCCTCGCCGGGCGGCCCGCAGACCCCGGCGGCACCGGAGACCCTGGCCGCCCCACCGTCCGAGCCCGCCCGGCCCGCCCACCCGCCGGCTCCGCTGCCGCCCGCCGAGGCCTGGACGCCCGCACCCGAGCTGCGCGTCATCGAGGGCAGCCTGCCGGAGACCGGGGCCGGGGAGGCGCCGGTGCTGCTCACCGTGGCGGGCGGGCTGTCCGCCCTCGGCGGGTTGCTGCTGGCCGGTGCCCGCCGCCGGAGGCGGTGACGGCCCGTCAGGCGACGTCGGGCAGGGCGAGCAGCTCGCGCTCCCGCTCCGGTGTCAGACCGGCGGCCAGGGACGGGGAGTCGGTACGGACCCAGTGGAGCAGGTCGGTGAGGACCTCGGTGCGGGGGCGGTGGGTCAGGCCGGCGGCGAGGGCCGCGGCGCCCGGGCGGGTGGAGTGGCTCTGCAGCTCGGGGTCGGCCAGCCACATCGGGAGCGAGTCCGGGCCCATCCACTGCTGGACGCCCTGCTCCAGCAGCCAGTCGGACGGGGCCGGGACCACCGGGCCGGTGTGGCCGCCGACGGTGCGGGAGAGCTCCACCCACTCGCCGAAGGAGAGGACGGGGCCGACCGCGTCGAAGGTGCCGGAGGTACCCCGCTCGGCGCAGTGGAGCAGCCAGGCGGCGAGGTCGCGGACGTCGATGGCCTGGGTGGGCAGGGCCGGGGTGTCGGGGACCAGCAGCGGTGCCTCGGGGTCGCGGGCGGAGCGGGCCACCCAGTAGGCGGTGCGGCCGGTGCGGTCGCCGGGGCCGCCGATCAGCCCGGCGCGGGCGATCAGCAGACGGTCGCCGAGGGCCCGCGCGGAGGCCTGCTCGCAGGCGACCTTGGCTTCGCCGTACGTCTCCCGGGCCGCCTCGCGGCCTTCGAGCGCGGGCAGCAGTGCGGCCGACTCGTCGGCGCCGACGGGGTGTTCGGCGTAGGCGCTCACCGAGGAGACGTAGCTCCAGTGCCGGGCGCGGGGCGCGAGGGCGTCCAGCGCGTCCTGGACGTAGCCGGGCTGCCAGCTCACCTCCACCACGGCGTCCCAGTCACGCCCCGTCAGTCCCCGGTACGCGCCGGGCTGCGAACGGTCCGCCGCGACGAGGGTGGCGCCCTCCGCCACCCCGCCGCTCTCGCCCCGGGCGAGGCAGGTGACGCGGTGGCCGAGCGCGAGTGCCTGCCGGGAGACTTCCCGGCCGAGCCAGGCGGTGCCGCCGAGTACGAGGAGATCCATGCCACCCACTCAAGCACTCCCCACCGAGACCCGCCAGAAGCTTCGCTGACGGCGGATCAGGCGGGCGGCCCGAGCGCCGGTACCGGGCGTCAGCGAGGGCTGAGGAGGCAGAACTCGTTGCCCTCCGGGTCGGTCAGGATCCGCCAGTGGATGGAGGACTGGTCGATGCCCGGGTCGGAGGCGCCCAGGGCGCGCAGACGGGCCTCCTCCGCCTCCGGGTCGTCACCGCGGTACGGGCTGACGTCCAGGTGGACGCGGTTCCAGCCGAGCTTGGGGTCGGGGGTGCGGATGAACTCCAGGTAGGGGCCGACACCCTGGGCCGAGCGCATGCTCGCGTGCCCGTCGGCGACCTCGTGCACCGTCCAGTCCATCGCCTCGCCCCAGAAGCGCGCCATCTCCCGCGGGTCGGCGCAGTCGACCACCACCGCGGCGACCGGCCCGGTGTCCCCGTAGACCTCCCGGGGCTCCAGGACGCAGAACTCGTTGCCCTCGGGGTCGGCCATGACCGTCCAGGGGACCTCGCCCTGTCCGACGTCGGCGAGCGTGGCGCCGAGCTCGATCAGACGCGCGACCAGCTCCGCCTGATGGGCCGTCGAAGTGGTGGCCAGGTCGAGGTGCACCCGGTTCTTCCCCGTCTTGGGCTCCGGACGGGCGATGATGTCGATGCAGACCGCCGAGGGGTCGGGGTAGGCGAAGCCGACCGGCTCGAGGTTGGTCACGCCGGGCGCCTCGCTGTCGATGCCCCAGCCGAGTGCCGCCGCCCAGAACCGGCCGAGCGCGGCGTCGTCCCGGGCCTTCATGTTGATCTGCACGAGTCGTGTCGCCATGCGGATGATCATAAGCACCGATGAGCCCGGCGCCGAGCGGGCCCAGCAACGCTACGCCGCGCGCACGAAGGGTCTCCGGTGCCGCCGCTCGGGGAGCGGTGGCTTCGGCGTGCGCGTCGGCGAGGAGGATGTCGTCCACGTGGCCGGCGGCCGGTCTGCGTGTGCTGTGCCGAGAGAGGCGGGTGCGGTGGAGATCACGGTGCAGTGGGTCAGGACGTTCTGGACGAAGGAGTCGCGGGGCGGCGAGGCCGCCGCGCGCCGGAACGCCGCCCCGACGGGCTTCGTCCTGCCGACGGGCCTCGGCCCGCTCGCGCACCACGTCAGGATGGACGAGCGCCACGGCTTCGAGCCGCGGGAGTCCATGGTGGAACGGCGCGAGGTCGCGGTCAGCCTGCGGGAGACGGACGGCACGCTGCGGGTGCTGCCCCGGGTGGACCCGCTGTTCGGGCTGCCGCCCCGGCACCGCCGGCCACCGGCCGTACGGCTGCGGCCGGGCCAGTGGGTGCGGTGGCAGCTCAACTACCGCTTCAGCAGCGCGGCGGGGGTCCGTGACTGGTCGTACTGGCTCGACACCTTCAACATCGCCTACGGCCCGGTGGCCCTCGGGACGTTCCTGACCGAGCCGACCGTGTCCGTCGACGAACGCGGCCCGGTCCGGTAGCCCCTCCGGACGAGCTCGGGATCGACAGCAGGCCCGGCGACGCGGTGCCCGTCCCGGAGCCGTTCGGGTTCGAGTTGGGCACCGCGGAGCTGGTCCGCTACCCGAGCTGACGGGGCGGCACCGGTCAGGCGTGCCAGAGGGCGTCGCGGCGGTGGCGGGCCGGGGGGATGTCCGCGCCGTCGACGGAGTGGCCGGCTCGGTGGAGGCCGCGGATGCGGTCGGCGGCGAGGCGGGCCCGGAGCCGGGCACGGGCGTTGGACGTGGCGATCATGGCGGTGCAGCTGTCCGTCCTGCCGTCGAGGCGGTACGGGCGCCAGCTGCGGAGCCGGCGCAGGGTCGGGGCCGGGACGGGGCGGCGGCCTTCGCGGGCGGCGCGGGCCAGTTCGGCGTGCGGGTAGCGGAGGTCGAGGCGGGCGAGGGAGACCGGTCCGGGCCCGGTGCTGCGGAGCCGGTACGGGGTGGTGCGGACCGTGCGGGACATCGAGGACCTCCGTAGGGCCCTCCGGGATCTCCGGAGGTACCTACGGCGGGTGCGCGGTGTCGGACACTGTGGCGACCCTCCCTCGGGCGGTCCTGACGGAACGGCACGGGAACGGTACCGCCACGGAGGCCCCGCCGGGGAGGGGCGGGGCCTGACGAGGGGTCAGTGGTGGCCGAGGACGTTGACCACGTCGCCGATGACGATGACGGCCGGGGGCTTGATGCCCTCCGCCGTGACGACCTCGGCGACGGTGGCGAGGGTGGCGTCGACGCGGCGCTGGGCGGCGGTGGTGCCCTCCTGGACGACGGCCACGGGGGTGGTGGCGGGGCGGCCGTGCTCGATCAGCTTGGCGGCGATCGCGCCGATCTTGTCGACGGCCATCAGGAGGACCAGGGTGCCGGTCATCCGGGCGGCGGCGTCCCAGTTGGTGAGGGAGCGCTCGTCGGGGCCGACGTGGCCGGAGATGACGGTGAACTCGTGGGTCATGCCGCGGTGGGTGACCGGGATGCCGACCGCCGCCGGGACGGAGATGGAGCTGGAGATGCCGGGGACCACCGTGACCGGGACGCCGGCCTCCAGGCAGGCCAGCAGCTCCTCGCCGCCGCGCCCGAAGACGTACGGGTCGCCGCCCTTGAGGCGGACCACGAACTTGCCGTCCTTGGCGTGGTCGATCAGGGTCTGGTTGATCGCCTCCTGGGCCATGTAGCGGCCGTAGGGGATCTTGGAGGCGTCGATCACCTCGACGTGCGGCGGCAGCTCGTCCAGCAGCTCGCGCGGGGCGAGCCGGTCGGCGACCACCACGTCGGCGTCGGCCAGCAGGCGGCGGCCGCGCACGGTGATCAGGTCGGGGTCGCCGGGGCCGCCGCCGACCAGGGCCACGCCCGGCTCGCGGGTGCGGAACTGACGGGCCGCCAGGGAGCCGTCCCGCAGGGCGTCCACGATGGTGTCGCGCAGGGCGGCGGAGTGCCGCGGGTCGCCGGTCAGGACGGAGACGGTGGTGCCGGAGTCGCGGCCGGTGGCAGCAGTCCAGGCGGTGGCCGCAGCGGCGTCGTCGCTGCGGGCGCAGAACACCCGCAGGCGCTCGGCCTCGGCGGAGACGGCGGTGTTGACGGCCGGGTCGTCGGTGGCGACCAGGGCGTACCAGGAGTCGGCGAGGTCGCCGTCGGCGTACCCGCGCCGGTGCCAGGTGAGCTCGCCGGCGTCGGCCATCGCCTGGACGGCGGGGGTGGTGGAGGGCGATATCAGGTGCACGTCCGCCCCGGCGGCGAGCAGTGCCGGGAGCCGGCGCTGGGCGACCTGGCCGCCGCCGATCACGACGACGCGGCGGCCGGTGAGCAGCAGTCCGACGGGGTAGGGGGTGCGACCCTCGGTGCTGGGGTGGGGGTTGGGCGCGGGGGTGGTCATCGGCGGTGCTCCTGGGGCTGGCTGGGGAGAGGGTTTTGCGTGGGACGACAGCACTCCCCCGCACCGGCGCGCCCTCGGGCCGGTGGGGAGGAGTGCTGGGTGAGGGTCAGTTCTTCTCGGTGACGCCGGCGGAGTCGAAGGTGGCTACATCGTGCATCGCGCGGGCCGCACTCTGCACCAGCGGGAGGGCCAGCAGGGCGCCGGTCCCCTCGCCGAGGCGCAGGTCGAGCTCGATCAGCGGGCGCAGTCCGAGCTTCTCCAGCGCGGCCTTGTGGCCGGGCTCGGCGGAGCGGTGGCCGGCGATGCAGGCGGCCAGCACCTCGGGGGCGATGGCCTTGGCGACCAGTGCGGCCGAACCGGCGATGACGCCGTCCAGGATCACCGGGGTGCGCAGCGAGGCGGCGCCGAGCAGGAAGCCGGCGATGGCCGCGTGCTCCAGACCGCCGACGGCGGCCAGTACGCCGATCGGGTCGGCCGGGTCGGGCTGGTGGAGGGCCAGCGCGGTCCGGATGACCTCGATCTTGCGGGCGTGCGTCTCGTCGTCGATGCCGGTGCCGCGCCCGGTCACCTCGGCCGGGTCGAGACCGGCGAAGACCGAGATCAGGGCGGCGGAGGCGGTGGTGTTGGCGATGCCCATGTCGCCGGTGACCAGCACCTTGTTGCCCGCCGAGACCAGGTCACGGGCGGTCTCGATGCCGACCTCGATCGCCTTGAGCGCCTCCTCCCGGCTCATCGCCGGGCCCTGGGTCATGTCGTCCGTGCCGGGCTTGACCTTGCGCGGGAGCAGGCCGGTGGTGCGGCCGTTCTGGACCGGGCCGGGCAGCTCGGAGGCCACGCCGACGTCGACCACGCAGACCTCGGCGCCGACCTGGGCGGCGAAGGCGTTGACCACCGCTCCCCCGGCCAGGAAGTTGGCCACCATCTGGGCGGTGACCTCCTGCGGCCAGGGGGTGACGCCCTGGGCGTGCACGCCGTGGTCACCGGCGAACACCGCGACGCAGCCGGGCTCCGGGATCGGCGGCGGGCACTTGCGGGACAGGCCGCTGAGCTGGGCGCCGATGATCTCCAGCACGCCCAGCGAACCGGCCGGCTTGGTCATCCGCTTCTGCCGGTCCCAGGCGTCGCCGAGCGCCTTGGCGTCCAGCGGGCGGATGCCGCGCAGGGTCTCGGCGAGGAGGTCCGACGGCTCCTCGCCCGGCAGGGCGCGGTTGCCGTACTGCTCCTCGTGCACCACCCAGGAGAGCGGGCGCTTCTTGGCCCAGCCCTGCTGCTGGAGCTCGGGCTCGTCCGGGAAGGAGTCCACGTAGCCGACGCAGAGGTACGCGACCACGTCGAGGTGGTCCGGCAGGCCCAGCTCGCGGACCATCTCCTCCTCGTCGAAGAAGCTCACCCAGCCGACGCCCAGACCCTCGGCGCGGGCGGCCAGCCAGAGGTTCTCCACCGCCAGGGCGGCCGAGTACGGGGCCATCTGCGGCTGGGTGTGGCGGCCCAGGGTGTGGCGGCCGCCGCGGGTGCGGTCGGCGGTGACCACGATGTTGACCGGGGTCTCGAGGATGGCCTCGATCTTGATTTCCTTGAACTGCTTCGCCCGGGCCTTGGGCAGCGAGTCGGCGTACGCCTCGCGCTGACGCTCCGCCAGCTCGTGCATCTTGCGGCGGGTCTTGGCGGAGCGGATCACCACGAAGTCCCAGGGCTGCGAGTAGCCGACGCTGGGCGCGGTGTGGGCGGCCTCCAGGACCCGGATCAGCACCTCGTGCGGGATCGGGTCCGGGCGGAAGCCGTTGCGGATGTCGCGGCGCTCCCGGATCACCTGGTGGACGGCCTCGCGGGCGGCCTCGTCGAAGCCTGCGGCCGCGGGCGGGCGCTCCTCCTCGGCGACGGCACCGGTCCCGGTCTGCTCCTCGGTCTCGGCGACGGCGGCGTCGGTGGGGACCTCCGCGGCCTCGGTCGCCACGGCCTCGGTCGCGACGGCCTCGGCGGACGGCTCGGCCTCGGGGGCCGACTCCTCGGCAGGGGTGGCTCCGGCGGCCGGCCCGGGCTGAGCGGCCGGCCCGGTCTCGGCGGGCTGCTCGGCGGCGGGCTGCTCGGCTGCGGGCTGCTCGGCTGCGGGCTGCTCGGCTGCGGGCACCTCAGCGGCGGCGTCCCCCGGGACGGTGGCCCGGCCCGGCTGCGGCTCGGCCTCGACGGCCGGCAGACCGTCCGGGGCCGGGGCGGCCAGGAAGGCGGAGATCCGGCCGGGCTGACGGGCGGGCGCGGCGGCCTGCGCCGGAATGGCGACGGTCTCCGGCTGCTCGGCGGTGGGCTCCACCGCGACGGCCACGGCGGCCGCGACCGCCAGGTCCTCGACGGCCGGGGCGGCCCCGGGCTCGGCGGGCACGGCCTCGGCGAGCGGCAGCTCGGGCGCGGTCGACTCGCTGACGGTCCGTTCGGTCTGCTCGGGCTGCTCGGCGGTGACGGCGAGCGCCTCGGCCTCCGGGGCCGCCTCGGGCTGGGCGGCCGGGACGGCCTCCGGCTGCGGGACGGCAACCGGCTCCACGAAGACGGGTTCCAGCGAGATCGGCCCGGCCTGCGCCGGAGCGGCCTCCGCGGCCGGCTCGGCGGGCGGGTGCTCGACCGGCTGCTCGACCGCGACCGGCTGGGCCGGCTCGACCGGAACCTCCGCGAGCGCCTCGGCCGGGGCCTGCGGCGGCTGCTGCTCCTCGACGGCGGTCCCGGCGGTCAGGACGGCCTCGGCGGGGACGGTGACCGGGGCCTCGTTGACCACGGTCTCCACGACCGGGGCCTCGGCGGCGGCCGGCCCGGCCTCGACCACCGCGACGGGCTCCACCGCGACGGACTCGACCGCAACCGACTCCACGGCCACGGACTCGACGGCCACGGACTCGACGGCGGTCTCGACCGCCTCCACCGCGACCTGCTCGACGGCCACTGCCGCGACCTCCGCCGGGACGGCCTCGGCCAGCACGACGGGCTCGACGGCGATCGGGGCTCCGACGGCCTGCACGTCCTCCGGCCGGGCCGGCGCGCCGGCCTCCGGCTGGAGCTGTGCGGGCACCGGAACGGCCTGCACCGGCACCGCGGCGGTCGGCACGGGGACGGCCAGCGGAGGAGCGGGGACGATCGGCACGCCGTACGCGGGGGTGCCCCCGGACGGGCCGCGGTCGGCCAGCGAGCGGACCGGGACGTGACCGGTCATCAGGGACGGGTCCGGGATGGGCGGCCCGGCGTGCAGCGGGCGGCGCTGCGGCTGAGGGGGCGTCACCGGGACCGTCTGCACAACCGGTTCTGCGGCCGCCACCGGCGCGGTCGCCTGGACGGTGTTCGCCAGCGCGTCCGGCACCACGCCGGGCGGGGTGAACTGGCCCGCGACGGGGCCGGCCGCCGGGGCGCCCGGGAACGGCGCGGCGGCGAGCGGATCGGTGAGCGGGTCGGCGAGGGGCGCGACGGCGGGGTCGACGCCCGGCACCGGCGGGGCCAGCGGCGGCCAGGACGGCTCGACCGGGGTGCCGTGGGCGGGCGTGCCCTGGGCCACGGCGTCCTGGACCACGGCGTCCTGGACCGGGGTGCCGTGCGCCGGGGTGCCGTGCAGCAGGGGGTCCTGGAGCGGAGTGCCGTGCGCCGGGGTCCCGTGCAGCGGCACGCCGTGCGCGGGGGTGCCGCCGAGCTCGTCGACCGGACGGAGCGTCACCGTGTCGACCAGGGGCGACCCGAGGCCGGGTGCCGAGGGCGCCGCGGGGGCGGCCGCCGGGATCGCGGTCTCGCCGACCATCACGGTCTCCACCGCGCCGTGCACCGGGACGTCGCCCCAGGAGGCCTGCGGGCCGGGCATCAGCAGCAGGTCCTCCTCCTCGTCGTCGAGGAAGGTGTACGCGGCGTGCCGGGCCGGGGCCTGGCCGGGCAGCGGGACGCCCTCCGGGCGGCCGAGCGGGTCGGCGCCGCCGAGCAGGTGCTCGGGCAGGCCCTCGCTGGGAACGTGGCCGCCATCGGTCATGTCAAAGCTCCTTCCGGGCGCTGCCGCACCCTTGGCGCGACGGTCGCCGACCGCCGCGCCCAACTCCGCTCGGGGCGGGCCGTGCTCCCGCCCGTCCATCCGTCCGTCCAGCTGCCCGGCGTCCGCCGTGCCGCGCTTCCGGACCGGGCGCCTCCCGTGGGAGGGGTGGCGCACCATCAGAAACAACGACAGCTGGGGACAACCGGCACGACCGCGCCGGACCCAACGGCATTCTTCCGGCCCGACCCGCGCCGCGTCGAATGTCCACGGCCCCTCCGGGCTGTAAGTTCCGCCACGTCAGAAAGGTGGCAAACAGGCCGAACTGGACACGAACCGACGACCGCCGCGCAGGCGGGAGGCTTCACCCTACCGGCCCGCCCCGAACGGATACCGAATCCCTGTCCGAATCCTGATCACACCGCGGCAGTTTGGCCGGGGGCCGTTGACGGAGCCCCGACAGCCCCGGCCGAGGTGACCGACAGGCAGACCGACGGACGGCCCGACGGCCCGTCAGGAGGCCAGCTCTCCCCAGAGCACCAGACTCTGCTGCCCCGCGCCGAGGGCCAGCCCGGGCACGCCGCCCGGGGCCGGGGCCAGTGGCGCGGACTGCAGCAGCGCGCCGTCCGCGCGGTAGCCGGCGGCGGTGATCGCGGTCCGGACCGCCTCCGCCTCGGCCAGCGTGCGGGCGATGGCGACCAGCCGCTCCGGTCGCCGCGCGAGCACCGCGCCGACCACCTCGGCCCCGCCCGCCTCGACCATCACCGCGTCCGGCTCGGGCAGGCCGCCGAGCACCTCGGGGCCCACCCCGTGCACCACCTCGACCTCCACGCCGTAGCGGCGGGCGTTCACGGTGATCTGGGCGCAGGCCGACCGGGAGGCCTCCACCGCGACCACCGCCGCGCCGAAGCGTCCGATCTCCACCGCCAGCGCCCCGCTGCCCGCGCCGACCACCCAGACCAGCTCGCCCGGCACCGGGCCGAGCCGGGCCAGCGCCAGCGCGCGGACGTGCGGCGGCAGCGCGGCCCCGGCGCCGCCCGCCGTCCCGGCGAGCTGCTCCGCCCCCGCGTACGCCCGGCCGTCGAGGGCCCAGCCCCGGTCCGGGCCGGGGAAGCCGAGGGGGCGTCCGGCCAGCCAGCCGGAGGGCTCGCCGGGAGCGTGGTTGGGCCCGGCGCCGCCGATCACCAGGACCACGGCCGGATCGCGCCAGTCGTGGTCGGGCACCCGCTCGGAGGTGAGGACGGTGACGTCCTCGTCCGGAGTGCCGAGCGCCTCGCAGACCACGAAGGTGCGGTGCACCCCGCGGAGCATCAGGGCGAGTTCGCTGGGCCCGGCGCCGGGAGTGGTGAGCACGGCGACCTTCGGGTGGGCGCGGCAGACGTTGGCCGCCCGGCGCAGCCGACCGCCGTGGGCGCTGACCACCTGGGCGTCCTCCCAGGGCATCCCGGCCCGGGCGAAGGCGGCGGCCACCGAGGAGACGGCGGGCAGCACCTCGAGTTCGAGTCCGTACTCGGGGCGGCGGAGTTCGCGCACCACCCCGAAGAAGCCGGGGTCGCCCTCGGCGACCACCACGGCGGCACCCCGGTGGGCGGCGATCCGGCGGGCCGCCTGCTGGACGCTGCCCAGGGTGAGCCGCTCCGCGCCGGCCGGCACCGGCAGCGCGGACAGCTGGTACGGGGCGCCCGCCACCAGGGTCGCGCCCGCGAGTGCCGAGGCGGCCGCCTCGGTCAGCGGAGTACCGTCCCACCCGATGACCGTGATCCGGTCCGCCATCTACCGCTGCTCCCCTTAGGCCCCGTGACGGTCCGTCCGCCCGCCCGGTCCGAGGCTACCCGGTGGGACCGGCCCGGGACGGGAAAGCGCGGCGGGAAACTCGCACAGCAGTGCGTGAACTCCCGACGACACGTCAGCGCGGCCCGTCGCCGGCGGTCAGCGGTGCCCCGCGTGGTCGGCCTCGCGCGGCGCCAGTGGCGGGGCCTGTCTGACAACTCGCGTCGGATCAGCGGGCGTCGTTGGGGTGCGTGGCTCGGCGCCGCCGAGGAGGGAGTCCATGCGGAGCATCGGCGACCGACGAGAAGGTGGCGAGGTGCGCACCCCGGCGGCGACCGCCCGGCGCGAGTTGTCAGACAGGCCCCATGTCCTCCGGCAGCAGGCTCCACAGGATCAGGTCGCTGCGGCTCTCCTCCGCGGTGCCGTCCCCCTCACCACCGCGGACTATCCAGGCGCTGCGCAGCACGCCCTCGCTGATGCAGCCGAGCTTCTGGGCCACCTGCTGGGCGGCCGTGTTCCCGGCGGCGGTGCGCAGCTCCAGGCGGAGGAAGCCGCGGTCCTCGAACAGCCACTGGGCCACCCCGTTGACGGCCTCGGGCGCGTAGCCCTCGCCGCGGGCCCAGGAGGCGGTGACGAAGACGACCTCGGTGGAGAGCAGCCGCCAGTCGGTGGCGCGCAGTTCGACCACGCCCACCATCCGCTGGGTGAGGTGCTCGGTGACGGCGAAAACGATTCCGCGCCCCTCGATGCGGCGGGCGGGCGCCAGCATCCTGGTCCACTCCCGCGCGTGCTCCTCGGTGAAGGGCTGCGCGACGTCGGTCCAGGCGTGCACCAGCTCGTCGTCCATCATCGCCACCAGGCCGGGGACGTCCCCGCCCGCGAGGGGTCGCAGCAGCAGCCGCTCGGTGCTGATCGCGGTCTCGGGGAAGCTCGCAGGCATGCCGTCTCTCTCCTCGCCGGGTCGTGGACACACGGTACGCCCCGCCCTGCCCGGGCCGTGACACGGTACCGGGTGGAACGCCGACGGCACCCCCACCACACGGATGGGGGTGCCGTTCTGAGCGGCCGTCAGGAGCCGCTGCCGGCGGTTCAGAACGCCGGGATGACCGAGCCCTTGAAGGTGTCGTTGATGTACTGCTTGACCTTGTCGGAGTGCAGCAGCTCGGCGAGCTTCTTCACCCGCGGGTCGTTCTCCTTGCCCTTCTTGACGGCCAGGATGTTGGCGTACGGGTTGCCCTCGGCCTTCTCCAGCAGGATCGCGTCGGTGGCGGGCTTGAGGTTGGCCTCGATCGCGTAGTTGCCGTTGATCACCGCGGCGTCCAGGTCGGGCAGCGAGCGGGGCAGCTGGGCGGCCTCCAGCTCCTTCCACTTCAGGTGCTTCGGGTTGCCCGTCACGTCGGCCGGGGTGGCGGCGGTGCCCACGCCCTCCTTGAGGGTGATGACGTTGTTGTCGGCGAGCAGCTTGAGCGCCCGGCCCTCGTTGGTGGTGTCGTTGGGCAGGCCGACGGTGGCGCCGTCGGGCAGCTCGGCGGCCGACTTCACCTTCTTGGAGTACAGGCCGAGGGGCTCCAGGTGCACCGTCTCGACGGAGACGATGTCGGTGCCCTTCTTCTGGTTGAAGTCCTTCAGGTACGGCACGTGCTGGAAGTAGTTGGCGTCGGCCGAGCCGTCCTGGACCGAGGTGTTCGGGGTCACGTAGTCGGTGACCACCTTGACGTCGAGCTTGAGCCCGGCCGCGTCGGCCAGGTTCTTCTGGACGTACTCCAGGATCTGGGCGTGCGGGGTGGGGCTGGCGACGACCTTCAGCGGTGCGTCGGGGCTGGAGCCCGAGGACGAGGAGTCGCTGCCGCAGGCGGTCAGGGACAGGGCGAGCCCGGCGGTGGCGAGGATGCTGACGGACTTCAGGACGTTACGCACGAAAAGTGCCTTTCTCCATGGGTGGTGCGGGTGGGACGGGGTGGTCAGTGCGGGAGGACGAGCTCTTCGTCCTTCTCCGAGGTGGTGGTGCGGGAGCGCAGCAGTCGGGTGGTGCCGCCCGAGGAGCCGCGGTCGGTCAGGCGCCGGACGATCAGGTCACCGATCAGCTGGATGACGGTCACGATGACGGCGAGCTCGGCGACGATGACCCACATGAAGCCGGTCTCGAAGCGCAGGTAGCCGTAGTTGACGGCGAGGAAGCCGAGGCCGCCGCCGCCGACGGTGCCGGCCATCGCGGAGAAGCCGATCAGCGCGATGATCGTGGTCACCACGGAGGAGACCAGCGAGGGCAGCGACTCGGGGAGCAGCACCTTGCGGACCGAGGTCCAGGTGCCGCCGCCCATCGCGTGGACGGCCTCCAGCAGCCCGCCGTCGACCTCGCGGACGGAGGTCTCCACCAGCCGGGCGAAGAACGGGATGGCGCCGACCGTCAGCGGCACGGTGGCCGCCTCCCAGCCGATGGTGGTGCCGGCGATCGCCCGGGTGAAGGTCTGCAGCGCGACCATGATGATGATGAACGGCATCGAGCGGCCGAGGTTGACGACGGCTCCGATGACCCGGTTCACCGGGGCGTTCTGCAGGGCGCCGCCCTTGTCGGTGAGCACCAGCAGCAGGCCGAGCGGGAGCCCGAGCAGCACGGTGACGACGGTGGAGACGCCGACCATCTGGAAGGTCTCCCAGGTGGCGGGCCACATGAGCTCCTGCATCTGGTCCCAGGTCATGCCGCCGCTCCGTCCTTCTGGTCCAGCACGTCCACCTGCAGGCCCTGCTCGCGCAGGAAGCCGATCGGCACCACGTTGTCCTGGTGGCCGCCGGGCAGTTCGACCCGCATCCGGCCGACCATCCGGCCGGAGACGGTCTCGACCGCGGCGCCCAGGATGTTGATGTCGATCTGGTAGGTCCGGGCCAGCTGGGAGACGAACGGCCGGGCCGAGCTGTCGCCCTGGAAGGTGATCTCCAGCACGGTGTTGCCGGGGTGCCCCTGGCCGAACTCGCCGAGCGGGAACAGCTCCCGGGCCACCTCCGACCCCTCGGTCGCGAGCAGGTCGGTGAGCTTGCCGGACTCCACCACCCGGCCGTCGCGCATCAGGGCGGCGGAGTCGCAGACGGACTTGATGACGTCCATCTCATGGGTGATCAGCAGCACGGTGAGGCCCAGCTGTTGGTTGAGGTCGCGCAGCAGCGCCAGGATCGAGCGGGTGGTCTCCGGGTCGAGGGCCGAGGTGGCCTCGTCGGAGAGCAGCACCTTGGGGTCGCCGGCCAGCGCGCGGGCGATGCCCACCCGCTGCTTCTGGCCGCCGGAGAGCTGGCCCGGGTAGTTGCGGGCCTTGTCGGCGAGGCCGACCAGCTCCAGCAGCTCGGCCGCCTTGCGGCGGCGCTGGGCACGGTCCAGGCCGATGATCTCCAGCGGGAGTTCGACGTTCTCCTGCACGGTGCGCGAGGAGAGCAGGTTGAAGTGCTGGAAGACCATGCCGATCTTCTGCCGGGCGGCGCGCAGCTCCTTGCCGGCCCGGTGCTCGGTGCCGGGCAGCGCGGTCAGCTCCACGCCGTCCACGGTGACCGTGCCCGAGCTGGGGCGCTCCAGCATGTTGACGCAGCGGATCAGGGTCGACTTCCCGGCACCGCTGGTGCCGACGACCCCGTACACCTCGCCCTCGCGGACGTGCAGGTCGACTCCGGCGAGCGCGGTGGTCTCGCGGCCTCGGCTTCGGTAGACCTTGGTCAGGTCCTTGGTGGTGATCACGGCTGCTTCCGTTGTTCGGGGGCGGACGAGGGCGTGCGGGGGCACACCTCTGAGGGTGGGTCAGGTCCGGCCATGCTTCGATCGTGGCCGCTGGGCGGCCGGGGCGCGCGTGGGCGTGGCCCTTACGTGTCAGGGCTCGCGGCGCGGGGGGAAGAGGGAGTTGAGCAGCCCTCAGAAGCGACACATTCGACAGCGACACATGCAGCTCTCACCCGTCGGCATGGTGCCGATGGCGGTGCGCGTCGTCGTCGTGGTCATGGGTGAAAGTAAATCAGACATATGGACACGGTCCCAATTATCAGGAGCCGATGTCCGCACTTCGGACACGACACTGTCACCTCAAGGGTGACGGCGCCCCGACCGAGGGTTCGGTCAGGGCGCCGTGGGTGTCGTGAGGGGTGGTTCAGGCAGCGGCGGCGACCGGCGGGTGCTTCTCCAGGGTGACCACGCTCAGCCGGCCGGAGACCTCGCGGACGGTGGTCTGCCGGTAGCCGTGGCGGGCGTAGAGGCGGAGGTTGCCCAGGCTGCGGTGGCCGGTGAAGAGCTGGTACGAGCCGACGGTGTGCTGCTCGTGCAGACGGCGCTCCACCGCCTCCAGGAGCCGGCCGCCGAGGCCGTGCCGCTGCATCCGGGGGTGCACCACCAGACGGCCGATGTGCGCCGTGCCGTCCTCGTCCACCGAGCCGCGGACGGTGCCGACGATCTCGTCGCCGAGGCGGGCCACCAGGACGTGGCGCTCCGTCAGCTCCGCGCGCAGACTCTCCAGGGTCTGGGTCAGCGGTTCGATCGCCCAGTCTCCGTACAGTTCGGCCTCGGACTGGTAGCCGAGGTACTGGAGCTTGAGGATCGCCTCCGCGTCCTCCACGCTCGCCACCGAGATGTTCACGCTCATGCCCATGTGCGGGGGCCTCCCCATCGTTGGTTCCGGTGCGCGCGGTGAGGGTTCCGCACCGGTCGCCCTGCCGAAGGATTGCCCGGCCGGGGATCCGCCCTGACCGGGGGTCGCGCAGACGCGTCCCGGCTGTCCTCCGGAACCGGCTCTGCGCGCACGCCCAGTATCGGGCCGGGTGAGGAGGCGTCAAGGACGCGTTCGCCACCGCTCTACCCACCGGCCCGCCGGCGGCAACCCTCCCGTGGCCTGGACGTGGCGAGGGTCACTCCGGCCGCTCGTTGTGCAGGAGGGCGCGCAGGCAGGCCAGACAGCGCGAGCGGGTCGGTCCGATACTGCCGCGCGGGAGGCCCAGCCGCGCGGCGAGTTGGCGGTACGTCAGTTCGGGCGACTCGGCCAGCGCGGTCATCAGTTCGGGGCAGCGCCCGGGCAGGACGGCCAGCGCGCGGCGCACCGCGCGCGCCCTGGCGGCGGCGAGTGCCTGGTCCTCGGCGGAGGGCACGGTCCACTCCGTCCGGGTGACGGCGGGGTTCTCCGGGTGGAGTTCGGCGTAGCGGATCACACCCGGGAAACGACGGAGGGGCACCCCTGGGGGTGCCCCTACGCGAGTGAACGTCAGCCCTGGACCCACTCCTGCTGGGCGGCCAGGTCGGCCTTGAGCTCAGCCAGCTGGACCGCCACCGCCGACGGGGCGGTGCCGCCCCGCCCGCTGCGGGAGGCGATCGCGCCGTGCACGCTGAGCACCGAGCGGACCTCCGGCGTCAGGTGCCCGCTGATCTCCGCGAACTGCTGGTCCGTCAGGTCCGAGAGCTCGATCCCCTGGCCCTCGCAGACCTTGACGCAGGCACCCGCGACCTCGTGCGCCACCCGGAACGGCACGCCCTGCTTCACCAGCCACTCGGCGATGTCGGTGGCGAGCGAGAAGCCGGCCGGGGCCAGCTCCTCCAGCCGCTCCCGGTGCACCGTCAGGGTCGCCATCATGCCGGTGAACGCCGGGAGCAGGACCTCGAGGGTGTCGCAGGAGTCGAAGACCGGCTCCTTGTCCTCCTGGAGGTCCCGGTTGTAGGCCAGCGGCAGCGCCTTGAGGGTGGCCAGCAGGCCGGTCAGGTTGCCGATCAGGCGGCCGGACTTGCCCCGGGCCAGCTCGGCGATGTCCGGGTTCTTCTTCTGCGGCATGATCGAGGAGCCCGTGGAGAAGGCGTCGTGCAGCGTGATGAAGCCGAACTCCTTGGTGTTCCAGATGATCACCTCCTCGGCGATCCGGGAGAGGTTGATCCCGATCATCGCGGTCACGAAGGCGAACTCCGCGACGAAGTCCCGCGAGGCGGTCCCGTCGATCGAGTTGCCCACCGAACCGCCCTCGAAGCCGAGCTCGGCCGCGACCTGCTCCGGGTCCAGCCCGAGCGAGGACCCGGCCAGGGCACCGGAGCCGTACGGCGAGACGGCGGTGCGGGCGTCCCACTGGCGCAGCCGCTCGGCGTCCCGGCCGAGGGCCTGCACGTGCGCGAGGACGTGGTGGGCGAAGAGCACCGGCTGCGCGTGCTGCAGGTGGGTGCGGCCGGGCATCGCGGTGGCGGGGTGCGCCTCGGCCAGGCCGACCAGGGCGTGCTGCAGGTCCAGCAGCAGACCGCCGATGATCTTCGCGTGGTCCCGCAGGTACATCCGGAACAGGGTGGCGATCTGGTCGTTCCGCGACCGGCCGGCCCGCAGCTTGCCGCCGAGGTCCGGGCCGAGGCGCTCCAGCAGGCCCCGCTCCAGCGCGGTGTGCACGTCCTCGTCGGCGACGGTCCCGGTGAAGGTGCCGGCCTGGACGTCGGCGAGCAGCTGGTCGAGGCCGGCCAGCATCCCGCCCAGCTCCTCCTCGGTCAGCAGCCCCGCCTTGTGCAGCACCCGGGCGTGGGCCTTCGACCCGGCGATGTCGTAGGGGGCGAGCCGCCAGTCGAAGTGCACCGAGGCGGACAGCTTGGCCAGCGCCTCCGAGGGCCCGTCGGCGAAGCGCGCGCCCCAGAGGCGGACGTCGGCATTCTGGTCGGCGGTCATCGCGTGGGCTCCTTCGGGTGACTGTACGAGGATTGGCATAAGTATGCACTGCGTCGCATGAAACACCAAACGCCTTCGGTCACAGAACCGTCGTGAGCTCCGCCAGCGAGGCGATCACCCGGACACCGGCGTCCGCGGCACCCGGCCCTCCGGATTCCGAGCGGTCCAGCCAGACAGGCCGCAGGCCCGCGTCCCGCGCCCCGACCGCGTCCTTCTCGTAGTCGTCCCCGACGTAGGCGACCTCGGAGGGCGCCAGCCCCAGGGCCTCGCAGCCCGCCAGGAAGATGCTCGCCGCCGGCTTGGCGGCGCCGTGCTCCTGGGAACAGATCAGCGGCTCCGTGAAGTAGCCGAGCAGCCCGATCGCCTCCAGCTTCGCCCGCTGGTGCGCGGTCACCGAGTTGGACACGACCCCGAGCCGGTACCGACCCGTCAGCGCGTCCAGCGCCGGCCGTGCATCCTCGAACGCCTGCCTGACCGCGTCCCTGTGCACCGCGTAGCTCGCGAACCACGCAACCGCCGCCTCGTCCGTCAGCCCGGTCGAGCCGGCCACCCCGGCCTCGGCGAGGAATCGCCGTATCCGCGCGGCCTTCTGCGCCGCGAACGTCAACTCACCGCTCAGGAACCTCGGGTACTCCGCCTCCCTGACCTCCCGCCAGATCCGCAGTGCTTCCGCCCGCGACACGAAACACTCGGAGAGTCCTTCGGTCACCAGGTGCTCGTGCAGCCCGGCCTCTTCGGCCTCCTCGTAGTCGTACAGGGTCCCGTCGACGTCGAACAGCACTCCACGGATCGTCATGCCGCTCATTCTGGCTGGCACCGTGACCCGGAACGGCTCCGCCGGACGGTCGCGGCGCGAGGCCGGCGGTCGTGGCCGTGCTACGGATCGAGCTGCGCTCGGAGACCGTGGTGCTGCAGCCGGGCACGGAGGAGCTCCATCTCGGGCAGGGTGCCCGTCGTACCGCCGCCGGTCAGTTCCTCGGCGAGCCGGCGGGCCTCCCCGAGCGGCGCGCCCGTGAGCTCGCGGAGGGTCTTGAGGACCGGGACGAGGCTCGGCGGCGGGTCGAGGCGCAGGTGGGTGGGGCCGTTGGCGGCGAGCAGGGCGGGGCGCCAGTCGGCGGAGGGCGGGTCGCCGGGGCCGGCGTGCTCGCACCAGTAGGCGTCGCAGGCGGTGCAGCGGAACTCGGCGTCCCACCACAGTTCGCCGCAGTGGACGAACTGGTTCACCTGACGCTCCGCCAGGGCACCGCAGTCACAGGGCGCGGGGAGGCGTACCGTCTGGCCGGTCATCAGGGCTCCTCGTGGCGGCGCCCGCCCCGCTGCGGTGGCGGGACGGGCGTGGGGGTCACTGGGCCTTGGCCTGGGCGAGTTGCATGAGGTGGTCGGCGAGGGCCTGGCCGCCGAAGGGGTCGCGGCTGATGAGGAGGACGGTGTCGTCGCCGGCGATGGTGCCGATGATCTCGAAGACCTCGGCCTGGTCGATGGCGGAGGCGAGGAACTGGGCGGCGCCGGGCGGGGTGCGCAGGACGACGAGGTTGCCGGAGGCGGTGGCGGAGACCATGAGCTCGCCGGCCAGGCGGGCCATCCGGCCCTCGGTGGCGGATTCGCCCATGGGGGCGCGGGGGGTGCGGTCGCCGCCCTCGGCGGGGACGGCGTAGATCAGGGCGCCGTCGCGGTTGCGGATCTTCACCGCACCCAGCTCGTCCAGGTCCCGCGAGAGGGTCGCCTGGGTGACCACCAGGCCGTCGTCGGCGAGCAGCTTGGCCAACTGGCTCTGCGAGCGGACGGGCTGACGGGTCAACAGGTCGACGATCCTCCGGTGCCGGGCCGTGCGGGTCTGCGGGACCTGCGGCGTCGGCCCGGCGGCGGACTGGTCGGAGCTGGATGCGGTCATGGCGAAGATTCTCCCGGAGTCCGCTCAGACGTTCGCGTCAGGGGTGACGCTGTTCAGGATCTCCGGCAGGGCGGCCAGGAACGAGGCGGCCTCCGCCTCGGTGAGCACGAGCGGCGGGACGAGCCGCACCGCGTCCGGCACGGCCGCGTTCACCAGGAAGCCCGCGGCCTGGGCGGCGGCCTGGATCTGCGCCGAGACCGGCGAGTTGAGCACGATGCCGAGCAGCAGCCCGGCGCCCCGGACGTGGCTGACCAGCGGGTGGCCGAGCGCCTCGATGCCGGTGCGCAGCTGCTCGCCGACCTTCTGGACGTGCTCCAGCAGGCCCTGCGAGGCGATGGTGTCGAGCACCGCGAGCCCGGCGGCGGCGACCACCGGGTTCCCCCCGAAGGTGGTGCCGTGGTGGCCCGGGTGGAGCAGCTCCGCGGCGTCGCCGAAGGCCAGCACGGCGCCGATCGGCAGCCCGCCGCCGAGGCCCTTGGCCAGGGTGACCACGTCCGGCTCGACGCCCTCGTACGCCTGGTGGGCGAACCAGTGGCCGGTCCGGCCGATGCCGGTCTGCACCTCGTCGAGCACCAGCAGCGTCCCGGTGGCCCGGGTGATCGCCCGAGCCTCCGTCAGGTAGCCCTCGGGCAGCGGGATCGCGCCGTTCTCGCCCTGGATCGGCTCCAGGAAGACGGCGGCGGTCTCCTCCGTCACCGCGGCCCGCAGCGCCTCGATGTCGCCGAACGGGACGTAGGTCACGTCACCCGGCAGCGGCAGGAAGGGGGTCTGCTTGGCGGGCTGGGCGGTGAGCGCCAGCGCGCCCATGGTGCGGCCGTGGAAGGCGCCCTGGAGGGAGACCACGTGGGTGCGGCCGGTGAGCCGGCCCATCTTGAAGGCGGCCTCGTTGGCCTCGGCGCCGGAGTTGCAGAAGAAGACCCGGCCGGGGCGGCCGTCCAGCTCCAGCAGCTTCTCCGCCAGCGTGATGGTGGGCTCGGCCATGAAGAGGTTGGAGACGTGGCCGAGGGTGGAGACCTGCCGGGTGACCGCCTCCACGATGGCGGGGTGGGCGGTGCCCAGCGCGTTGACCGCGATGCCGCCGACCAGGTCCAGGTACGCCTTGCCGTCGGCGTCCCAGAAGGTCGAGCCCTCGCCGCGGACCAGCGGGAGCCGGGGGGTGCCGTAGTTGTCCATCAGCGAGTGCTGCCACCGCTGGGTGAGTTGGTCGTTCGTCATGCGAGGCCCCCCAGGACCGTGTCGTCGTCGTCCGGCACCACCATGGTGCCGATGCCCTCGTCGGTGAAGATCTCCAGCAGCAGGCTGTGCTGCACGCGGCCGTCCAGCACGCGCGCGGTGCCGACGCCGGAGCGGACGGCGCGCAGGCAGCCCTCCATCTTCGGCAGCATCCCGCTGGCCAGCGTGGGCAGCAGCTTCTCCAGCTCACCGGCCGTCAGCTGGCTGATCACGTCGTCGGAGTCGGGCCAGTTGGCGTACAGGCCCTCGACGTCGGTGAGCACCACCAGCATCTCGGCGCCCAGCGCGACGGCCATCGCGGAGGCGGCGGTGTCGGCGTTGATGTTGTAGACGTGGCCGTCGGTGCCGCGGGCGATCGAGGAGATCACCGGGATCCGGCCGTCGGCGATGAGCGCCTTCACGGCGCCCGCCTCGACGTTGACGATGTCTCCGACCAGGCCGATGTCGACCTGCTCGCCGTCCACCACCGCGTACCGCTTCACGGCGGTCATGGTGTGGGCGTCCTCGCCGGTCATGCCGACCGCGAACGGGCCGTGCTCGTTCAGCAGACCGACCAGCTCGCGCTGGACCTGGCCGGCCAGCACCATCCGGACCACGTCCATGGTCTCGGGGGTGGTGACCCGCAGGCCCGCGGTGAAGCTGGACTCCAGGCCCAGCTTCTCCAGCTGCGAGCTGATCTGCGGACCGCCGCCGTGCACCACGACGGGGTGCAGCCCGGCGTAGCGCAGGAAGACCACGTCCTGGGCGAAGGCCGACTTCAGCGACTCGTCGACCATGGCGTTGCCGCCGAACTTGATGACCACGGTCTTGCCGTGGAAGCGCTCCAGCCAGGGCAGCGCCTCGATCAGGGTCATCGCCTTGGGCAACGCGGTGTTGTTCCGGGCCTGTTCGCCCTTGGGTGCGATCTTCACGGTGTGGGTGTCCCCCGGCTCAGGTGGAGTAGGCGCTGTTCTCGTGGACGTAGTCCGCGGTGAGGTCGTTGGTCCACACGCTGGCCTTGGCCTCCCCGGCCCGCAGGTCGGCGGTGATGACGATCTCACGGCCCGTCATGTCGACCAGGTCGCGGTCCTCCCCCACGCCGCCGTCCTTGCAGACCCAGACGCCGTTGATCGCGACGTTCAGCTGGTTCGGGTCGAAGGCGGCGGAGGTGGTGCCGATCGCGGCCAGCACCCGGCCCCAGTTCGGGTCCTCGCCGTGCAGGGCGCACTTGAGCAGGTTGTTCCGGGAGATGGTGCGGGCCACCTCGACGGCCTCGGCCTCGGTGGCCGCGTTCACCACGTCGATCCGGATGTCCTTGGAGGCGCCCTCGGCGTCGCCGATCAGCTGGCGGGCCAGGTCGGCGCTGACGGTGGCCACCGCGGCGGCGAACTCCGCCGCGTCCGGGGTGACGCCGGAGGCGCCGGAGGCGAGCAGCAGCACGGTGTCGTTGGTCGACATGCAGCCGTCGGAGTCGATCCGGTCGAAGGTGACGTTCGTCGCCGAGCGGAGCGCGGCGTCCAGGCCGGGGGCGTCCACCACCGCGTCGGTGGTGATGACGACCAGCATGGTGGCCAGGCTCGGGGCGAGCATGCCCGCGCCCTTGGCCATCCCGCCGACCGTCCAGCCGCCCTGGCTGACCTGGGCGGTCTTGTGCACGGTGTCGGTGGTCTTGATGGCGATCGCGGCGGCCTCGCCGCCGTCCTCGCTGAGCGCCTTGGCGGCCTGCTCGACGCCGGGCAGCAGGATGTCCATCGGCAGCCGGACGCCGATCAGGCCGGTGGAGGCGACGGCCACCTCGCCCGCGTTCAGCCCCAGCTCGGCCGCGACCTTCTCGGCGGTGGCGTGGGTGTCCTGGAAGCCGGCCGGGCCGGTGCAGGCGTTGGCGCCGCCGGAGTTGAGCACGACGGCGGAGATCTGACCGCCCTTCACCACCTGCTCGCTCCAGAGCACGGGGGCGGCCTTGACCCGGTTCGAGGTGAAGACGCCGGCCGCGGCCAGCTGCGGGCCGTCGTTGACCACCAGCGCGAGGTCCGGGGTGCCGCTGGCCTTGATGCCGGCGGTGACGCCGGCGGCGCGGAAGCCCTTGGCCGCCGTGACGCCGAGGTTCTGACTGGTGGTCACGGTGCGACTCCGATCAAGGGGAGGCCGAGCTCCTCGGGGAGCCCGAGGGCGATGTTCATGCTCTGCACCGCGCCGCCGGCGGTGCCCTTCACCAGGTTGTCGATCGCGCTGATCGCGATGATCCGCCCGGCGTGCTCGTCCAGGGCGACCTGGACCAGCGCGGCGTTGGAGCCGTAGACCGAACTGGTCTGCGGCCACTGCCCCTCGGGCAGCAGACGGACGAAGGGCTCGCCCGCGAAGGCCTCGGCGTACGCGCGGCGCAGGCCCTCGGCGGTGGTGCCGGGCTTCGCCTTGGCGCTGCAGGTGGCCAGGATGCCGCGCGGCATCGGGGCCAGGGTGGGGGTGAAGGAGACGGTGACGTCCTCCCCCGCGACGGGGCCGAGGTTCTGCGCCATCTCCGGGGTGTGCCGGTGGCCGCCGCCGACGCCGTACGGGCTCATCGAGCCCATCACCTCACTGCCCAGCAGGTGCGGCTTGGCCGCCTTGCCGGCGCCGGAGGTGCCCGAGGCGGCGGTGATCACCGCCTCCGGCTCGGCGAGGCGGGCGGCGTAGGCCGGGAACAGCGCCAGGGACACGGCGGTCGGGTAGCAGCCCGGCACGGCGATCCGCTTGGTGCCCTTCAACGCGGCCCGGTGGCCGGGGAGTTCGGGCAGGCCGTAGGGCCAGGTGCCGGCGTGCGGGGAGCCGTAGAACTTCTCCCAGACCGCGGCGTCCTTGAGCCGGAAGTCGGCCCCGCAGTCCACCACCAGCACGTCCTCGCCGAGCGCCTCGGCGACGGCGGCGGACTGGCCGTGCGGCAGGCCGAGGAAGACCACGTCGTGCCCGGCCAGCGTCTCGGGGGTGGTCGGCTCCAGCACCCGGTCGGCCAGCGGCAGCAGGTGCGGCTGCAGCTCGCCGAACCGCGCCCCGGCGTTGGACCCGCCGGTCAGTGCGCCGATCTCGACCTCGGGGTGGCCGAGCAGCAGGCGCAGCGCCTCGCCGCCCGCATATCCGCTCGCTCCGGCGACGGCCACACGCAATGCCATGACGATTCCTCTCTAGGACTAGGCATGAATATACGCAGCACGGAACATTCATGCAAGAAGGTCGAGCCGGCAGTCCCGGACGGCGAAGCCGTCGCCGAGCTGCCGGCGCAGCTCCGCCAGGGCCGCGGTGGCCCGGGGATGGAAGGCGGCCCACTGCTCCTCGCTCCAGAGCGACGGGCCACCGGGGTCGTTCCAGTCCAGCGAGGACTGGTAGAGCTCGGACAGCTCGGACAGCTCCGCCCGCAGCCCGTCCTCCACCGGGAGCTCCTCGGGCTCGACCGGGCCCTCCATGGCCTCCGGCGTGCCGGACTCGGGCCAGATCGGGGTGGAGACGCCGTACTCGAAGAAGAAGCGCAGCAACTTAGGCATACCTAAGTTTTCCACGGCCGGAGGGGTGCGCAGAACACACCGGGCCCCGACAGGGCGTCATGCCTGTCGGGGCCCGGGCTCCGTACGGGGTGCGGCGGCTGACGGTCAGTCAGTGCCGGACTCCATGGCCGCGCGGTCGAGCGCGGCCTCCTCTGCGGTGGGCTCGACGGTGGAGGCGATGGCCTTGGCGCCGCCCTGGTCCATCGCGCCGATCAGGCCGGTCGAGGCCGCCTGGGCGGCGCCGATCGAGCTCTGGCCGCCGGGGCCCTCGCCGACCAGGCCGAGGGCGGCGTACTGCTCCAGGCGGGAGCGGGAGTCGGCGATGTCGAGGTTGCGCATGGTCAGCTGGCCGATCCGGTCGACCGGGCCGAAGGCGGCGTCCTCGGTGCGCTCCATGGAGAGCTTGTCCGGGTGGTAGCTGAGGGCCGGGCCCTTGGTGTCGAGGATCGAGTAGTCCTCGCCGCGGCGCAGCCGCAGGGTGACCTCGCCGGTGATCGCGGCGCCAACCCAGCGCTGAAGCGACTCACGGACCATCAGGGCCTGCGGGTCCAGCCAGCGGCCCTCGTAGAGCAGCCGGCCGAGGCGGCGGCCCTCGTTGTGGTACGCGGCGATGGTGTCCTCGTTGTGGATCGCGTTCACCAGGCGCTCGTAGACGATGTGCAGCAGGGCGAGGCCGGGGGCCTCGTAGATGCCGCGGCTCTTCGCCTCGATGATCCGGTTCTCGATCTGGTCGGACATGCCGAGGCCGTGGCGGCCGCCGATCGCGTTGGCCTCCATGACCAGGTCGACCGGGGTGGCGAAGGTCTTGCCGTTGATGGAGACCGGCCGGCCCTGCTCGAAGGCGACGGTGACGTCCTCGGTGGCGATCTCCACCGACGGGTCCCAGAACCGGACGCCCATGATCGGGTCGACGGTCTCGATGCCGGTGTCGAGGTGCTCGAGGGTCTTGGCCTCGTGGGTGGCGCCCCAGATGTTGGCGTCGGTGGAGTAGGCCTTCTCGGTGGAGTCCCGGTAGGGCAGGCCGTGGGCGACCAGCCACTCGGACATCTCCTTGCGGCCGCCCAGCTCGGTCACGAAGTCCGCGTCCAGCCAGGGCTTGTAGATCCGCAGGTGCGGGTTGGCCAGCAGGCCGTAGCGGTAGAACCGCTCGATGTCGTTGCCCTTGTAGGTGGAGCCGTCGCCCCAGATCTGCACGCCGTCCTCGAGCATCGCCCGGACCAGCAGGGTGCCCGTCACGGCCCGGCCCAGCGGGGTGGTGTTGAAGTACGCCCGACCGCCGGAGCGGATGTGGAACGCACCGCAGGCCAGCGCCGCCAGCCCCTCCTCGACCAGGGCCGCCTTGCAGTCCACCAGGCGTGCGATCTCCGCCCCGTAGGCGTTGGCACGGCCGGGCACCGAGGCGATGTCGGGCTCGTCGTACTGGCCGATGTCGGCCGTGTACGTGCAGGGGACGGCGCCCTTGTCACGCATCCAGGCGACGGCCACCGAAGTGTCGAGGCCGCCGGAGAAGGCGATACCGACGCGCTCGCCGGTGGGGAGGGAGGTGAGGACCTTGGACATGGGAAGATTATGCATCATCATGCATGGCCATGCAACGCGGTTCCGCCGCCGTCCTCACGCCGCCATCCTGCCAGTCGGCCTGACGCCCCGACAGTCACGAATTGCCGGTGCGCCCCGACCGCCGCGCGGCGTACCGTGCGCCGGTGAACCCACGGACCCCCGGCCGCCCCCTCGACGTCGAGGCCCTCTTCCCCGAGGTGGTGCCCCACCGCCGCCGCACCGTCCGGCTCCACCCCAGGGCCGGCTCGCCCCGCCGCCGGGACAGCTCGGTGGGCGGGCCGCTGCTCTGGCCGGCCGAGGAGCCGTGGCCGACCTGCCCCGACCACCCCGGCTCGCCGATGGTGGCGGTGGTCCAACTCCGGCTCGCCGACCTGCCGGAGGAGGTCGTGCCGTTCCCGGACGGGTGCGACCTGCTCCAGGTGCTCTGGTGTCCGCGCGGCCACGACGGCCGCTGGGTCGAGCCGCTGGTGGTCTGGCGCCGGGCCCCGGCCGAGCCCACCGCTGGCAGTCCGTCAACACCGAGTCGACCAGGGTGGTGTTCACCGTCGCCCCGGGGGACGAGATCCAGTTC